>JAHJJF010000115.1 GCA_018823135.1 Pseudomonadota bacterium | reverse complement strand
GATGGAGGGAGCCAAAAATGAAGAAACTATTGCGTTACATAGCGGTATTGCCGATAATCGCGCCGTTTGTGATTTTTGTTCAGGTGGCACGTATTTTTGTCGGTAAAGAAAAAGCGGTGCAGCTTTGCGCTCCGGGCATCATCCGGATAGCCAAATTTTTTCTTGGCCTTGCAGTCCCCAGAATTAAGACCCCGGCTGATTTTGATATTTTCCGCAGGGAACTCAAAAACAAGTTCTGGGTCTTGAGTCCGTTATTCGATTTTGAGGTCAAAGAGGAGAATGAAGACCTGATCAAGCTCAATGTCCGTAATTGCCCGTTCTGCGAACTGTTAAGCATGGCCGGGATGGATGAGATGAACCCCCATGTCTGCCAGGGTGACTGGGAGCTTGCCAAAGAAAACGACAAGCTCTGGACATTCGAACGAGAGCACGAGATCGGCAAGGGCGATACTTTCTGCGACCACACCTATAAGAGAATATCGAGTTGATAGCGGTACACTTTATTGTTTAACCGCAATGATTTGCACTACGGCGCTCATGCCGTTGTGAAACTGCCCTTCATGGATTTCCCGGTCAATTTCTTTTGCATGCTTGAACTCAAGGCCTGAGAATTCCTTTTTCAGGGTGACAAGATTCATCAACACCTCTTTGCTTTTCGGGCCGCCGGTGTTGTATTCATGCTGGCGCGGCGTATACCCTTCAAGCACCAGGACGCCTCCTTTACGCAACCCCCGGACAATCTGTTTATGGACCTTTTCCATTATACCGGGTAGCAGGTGGCAGAAGATGGAGATTACTGCATTAAAGGAATCCGCCTTGATCTCAAAATCAGCCAGATCGGCGAGCACCGTTTCGATTTTCACATTTCGCTCTTTGGCAAGCTTTTCTGCCTTGGTCAGGCCAACCGGGGAAGAGTCAACCCCAACCACCTCAAAACCTTGTTCCGCAAGATACACCGAATTTCTGCCTTCACCGTCAGCCAGACACAGGACGCGGCCCCCGGGAGGCAGAGATGGAACTGCTTCCACCAGGAAATCGTTTGGTGCTGTTCCGTAGGCGAAATCCTCGCCGCTGTACCGTTCATCCCACATGTTTGATGCTCCGCAAGGCTTGTATTGTAGTGGCTCTTAATGAAATTCAGCTGTTGTATGAATTCCTCTCGGCTCATGTGCTTCGGCTTTTCCGAATTTCTTCGCTGGTCGACGAAATCCCGCTTCCTGCGGGTTCGTCGATGCGTGACTTCCTGTCACGCCCCCCAGGGGCCTGATCGCTCAGAAATTCGGGCCGGGCGCAAGTGGCCGCAGGAATTTCATAAAACAGCTCCGCCTTTCCAGGCTCATGCTGAAAACAGTTTGGCGCGATAAATCATTATCAGCTGAGTTTTGCTAAGAGCCACTTTTGTTTATTGGTTAAGGCTGTTGGTTCTTCAAAGTAACAAAATCCGATCTGACTACAGTCAGGAAAAAGGCTGAAGCAATTCCTGCGGCACCGAAGACCATGCACATCACCATGATCTGATATCGGGCCGCGATGAGCGGCGAGATGCCGGAGAGAATCTGGCCGGTCATCATCCCTGGCAGGGAAACAAGTCCCACCGCAAAGAGCGAATTGATGATCGGGATCAGCGAGGCGCGAAAGGCGATATTCCGTGCCGATTCGTAAGCCACACCGCGGCCAAGCTCAGCGTCAAGGCGGTCGGCGGCAAGGCTGACGCTGTTCATCGCATTGGCAAAAATCATCCCGGCCAGCGGAATAAAATAATCCGGCCGATACCAGGGATCAAGGTTGAGAACTCCCTGGGTTACAAGGATTAATGTTGCGCCGCCGCCCAGGATTATGGAGAGCAGGGCTTTTGAGTAGAGTTGTCTCCGCCGATTTTTAATGGTGCGCAGGGCTATCCAGCTTGAGATAAAAACCATTACTGCCAGAACAAGCAACACCACCCAGGCATTCCTTGATTCGAATATGTAGGCCAGAAAATAACCGATCAACAGAAGTTGCACCAGCATTCTGGAAACAGCATACAGGGTGTTCCGGCAGCCCTGATCCCATTTGTAACTGATGATGACTACCGCCAGAACCGGAAAGAATGCCAGGGCCAGATTTGAAAATGGAATTATATTTACAGAGTCATTCATGGAGACCACCTGCTTTGGTTAAAAAGGATCTTTTCAATTATCAGATTGGTTTCCGGTTAATTGCCCGATAATTTCGAGATATTTTTATTCATTGAAAATTGTCACATATACAAAACATATAACGATTATCAGCACCAGACAGACGAACAGCAATAAAACCGGCAGCAGTATCGCCATCATCACCAGGGAGGACTGCTCAAGCGTTCCGGATTGTAATCCTGAAACGACCTCAAAAGGGTTCACCAGTTGCGGGGCGATTGCATGCAGAATGAGGGGTAATAGGATTATGGCGATAAGAGTAACCGGGCCGGCATAGCGGCATGCCCGGATGACTCGGCCTCTTTTTCCCAGAAATGTTTTCTGTTTCGGTTTGATTTTCATGTTTACCTTATAAATGTTCCCAGTGGACTTTGCCGCACTCTTCAGACTGATTGGTTTTGAATAGAATAATACCGAACATAAAAGGAATCCAGGCATGACTTTGGTTCCTTTATATTTTTGTGAGACAAAGAGTGCGGAATTTTGATTGTAATTCGGTTAAAAAATGGTGAATTAT
>JAHJJF010000114.1 GCA_018823135.1 Pseudomonadota bacterium | reverse complement strand
TTTCTGAGTAGTTTTTTGTCAGGCGCAGTTGGCGTATATTGGTGTCTCGCAGATAAATGGAGTGAGGTGGGGGCTTAGAGTTCGCTTGCCTGCAGGTTCGTTAAATTGCTAAGCAATCTTGCGCCATTTCTTGCTTGACATAACACTGGGTCATCAGGATTGACCCTATTAATGTAATTTTTTATTGACAAAAAAACAGGGTTGAATTAGAGGGAGGAGGTTGTCTTTTTTTAGATCATTTAATGCATTTTATGAAATGGTTATTTAGGTAAAACGGGTAAGACAGCTATCCTGTTCTCAAACAATAAGTACGGAGGAAAATTATGTGGCAGATTGATATTGACAAAGATAAATGTGTTGGCGATGGCGAATGTGTTGATGCGTGCCCCGCAGCCGTTTATGAAATTGTAGATGACAAAGCGGAAGCAGTCAATGCAGATGAGTGTCTTGGTTGCGAAACCTGTGTTGAGGTTTGTCCTGAAGGCGCACTGACCGTAACCGAGGTATAAGTTACGGTATATACAGTATTGACCTGATAGTGTATTATAGGCCTGTCTTCTCGTTTAGGGGAGACAGGCCTATTTATTTTCTATCAGCAACTGTGATCGCTGATATAATTCAGGTGGTTGGCTTCAAAGTAGTCGCTTTGTCCCATAATCACTTATTGTAGCGTCAGGTAAAAAGAAAAAATACCCCTGTCATGAAATTATTCCGGAAATACAAACCGGGAGTGTCGGTGCAGACACATCTGCTCACCGCCTCTTTGATATGGTCCGTGGTTGGAATAACCCTCATGGCTTTTGGCTGGCGTTTTGCATTTGGGGATGTTTCTTTTTGGTATATGTTCTGTGCGGTACTGTTGGGATCGGTTAAATCTTTTTTTCTCCTGGATAAGTTCAGCAGGAAAAATATTACAAGGATTCGACAGTTTCGGGACGGGGTCTGTCTTGGCGGGGTTTATACGATACGAATGTGGATTATGGTTCTCTGCATGGTTACTCTTGGACGATTTTTGCGGCAGTCAACGATCCCCTCTGAATATATAGGTCTTCTGTATATTACCGTCGGCTGGGGCCTTTTTCTCTCCAGCCGGATCTTGTGGAAATCCTGGATGGAATTGAGGTCTGAGCAACAATGACATCGGTTTCAATAAACAGGGTGGAAATTGATCTTTCAGCCCTTCGTGAAAATTACCGGGCCTTGCGCACTATGGCCGGCCACGATGTGGCGATGATGGCCATAGTCAAGGCTGAAGCATATGGCCATGGTCTGGTGGAAGTCGCGCAGACGCTCTATGATGAAGGTGTTCGCGCTTTTGGAGTTGCCGAGGCCTGGGAAGGTGTCAGGCTCAGAGATGCAGGGATTTCGGGTGAAATCCTGGTGTTTCTGGGCGCGGGAGATGCCGGCTTTGAAGATGTGGTGCATTTCAATCTGACTCCGGTTGTCTATGATACGGCCTCTCTGGCGATCCTGTCGGCACTTTCTGGAAAAATGCAAACGCCAATCGGCGTTCATCTGAAAGTCGACTCCGGCATGGGCAGGATCGGGATCATGCCCGAGGAAGTGTTGGGTTTTGTTGAGGAGATTAAGGGTTTCCCCGGTATTTTTTTAAAGGGGGTTTTAAGCCATTTTCCTGTGGCCGATGAATCTTCAAGCGAAAGAACATTTCAGCAGACGCAGACATTCGGCAGGGTTGTTGATGATTTAAGAATGGCGGGCTATGAGGGAGAGGCAATCCATATTGCCAACTCCGCGGCCCTGATACGATATCCGCAGGCGCATTTCAATATGGTGCGGCCGGGGATAAGTCTTTACGGCTGTTATCCATCACGGGAAAAGGAATATCTCGAAGCCCTGGAGCTCAAGCCGGTAATGTCTTTTAAGACCGCGGTGCAGCAGGTTAAGACGGTGCCGGAAGGGCATGGCATCAGTTACGGCCATACTTTTATTACCAGGCGGCCGACACAACTCGCGGTCCTGCCGGTGGGATACAATAACGGTTATCTGCGAAAGCTTTCCAACCGAGCCCATGTGCTTGTCAAGGGCAGGCGGGCGCCGATCATCGGCAGAGTCTGTATGAATGTCTGTATGATCGATGTAACGGATATTGGCGGTGTTGTTCCTAGGGATGAAGTTGTCCTGATGGGCAGGCAGGGCGATGAAAATATTACCGCCCACGAGATTGCCGAATGGATGGAAACCATTGATTATGAAGTGTTGTGCCTGTTCGGGAATCTGAACAGGAGAGAATATAGGGGATAGTGTTGAGTGCTTGGAGAAAAGAGCTGAGTACTGAGTGCTGAGCGTGGGTGAGGGGTGAGGGGGAGAACCTTCAATCTTTCACCTTTGAGCCTTGAGCTTTCAGCTATGAGCTATAAACCATAATTTGAGCGAAGGATGGAAACAAGGAAAAGCAATGGTTAAGGCGCGTCTTAGAGCAATAGTGGACCAATGTTATCAAAAGGGAATTGCGCAGGGCTTGTGGTCTGATCTTGCCGCCGGGGTTTATACCCTGGAGGAGCCGAAGCAGGCGGCGCACGGAGATTTTTCAACGAACCTGGCGATGATCGTTGCCGGAAAAGAGAAAAAGAACCCCAGGGAGATTGCCGCAAAATTTACTGAGCTTCTTTCTCAACACACTGAAATTATAGAAAAAGTTGAGATTGCCGGGCCGGGGTTTGTCAATGTGTTTCTGCATGTCAAGGTCTGGCAGTCGGTGCTTCCTGAGGTAGTCAAGGGGGGCGATACCTACGGACTCTCCGATATCGGCCACGGGAAAAAGGTCATGGTTGAGTTTGTCAGCGCCAATCCCACAGGTCCATTGAGCGTCGGCCATGGAAGACAGGCGGTCCTCGGTGATTCCATCGCCAGGCTGCTTGTGGCAACAGGACACGAGGTAACCCGGGAATACTATTATAATGATGCCGGACGCCAGATGCGTGTACTCGGTGAATCAACCAGGGCGAGATACCTTGAGCAGCTGGGGCTGCCGTTTGAGTTTCCTGAAGACGGCTATCAGGGTGAATACATTACTGATATCGCCAAAGCACTCGTGGATGAAGTGGGTGATACATTAAAAGATGCCGTAGCCGAAACGCCGTTTAAGGAAAGGGCTGAAAAGGCAATATTTGACGATATTAATAACACCCTGTTGCGCATGGATATCCGCTTTGATAATTATTTTAATGAGCATACCCTGTATGAGGATGGCTTAATCGATGATGTGGTCGCGACCTTGCGGGAAAAGGGTCTGGTCTATGATCATGAAGGTGCGGTGTGGTTCAAGACCACGGAATTCGGTCATGATCAGGACCGGGTGATTATCAAGAGTACCGGGGAGCCCACCTACCGTCTTCCCGACATTGCCTATCACCGGGAGAAATTCAAGCGGGGTTTTGACTGGATGGTGAATATATTCGGCTCTGACCACATTGCCACGGTTCCGGACGTTCTGGCCGGGGTCAAGGCTCTGGGATATGATGAGTCGAAAGTGACCGTTGTCCTCCACCAGTTTGTCACTCTCCTGCGTGACGGCAAACAGGTGAAAATGTCTACCCGAAAAGCAAATTTCATCACAGTCGATGAATTGCTCGACGAGGTTGGTAAGGATGTCGTGCGTTTTTTCTTTCTCATGCGTAAGGCTGACAGCCAGTTGGAATTTGATATTGATCTTGCCACCAAGCAGAGCCAGGAAAATCCGGTATATTATGTTCAATACGCCCATGCGAGATTATTAAGCATTGCCAGGCAGGCTGAGGCCCAGGGGGTGAGCGCAGGGGCCCTGGAGGATATCGACCTCGGCAAACTTTCTCTTGCCGAGGAAGTGAATATGCTCAAAGCCATGGATGCATATCCGGAATTAGTTGAAAATGCCGCCCTTGATCTTGAACCGCACAGGATTATATTCTTTCTGCAGGATCTTGCCGGGCAGTTTCACAGTTATTACAATAAGCATCGGGTGATCTCCGATGATATTGAATTGTCTAGATCCCGGCTGTGGATGACGGAAACGCTGCGGATAGTTATCGGTAATGGATTGAAGCTGCTGGGGCTTAATACTCCCCGGACTATGTAGAAAATATGGCGTCCCAACAGCGGAAGAAAACGTTCACTATAAAGTTTGAGCTCGGCATCGGCGGACTGCTTGGTGTCGGCATTGTAACTTTCTGTATATTTTTATGGTTGTTTCTTCTGGGCATCTGGGCCGGCCAAACTGTTTTGCAGCCCATCAGCAATTCCGGAATGTCCAGAAATTTTACTGCAAAAGTGAGTGAAATATGGGGCAACGGTCAGGAGGAAGTCCTTACCGACAACAGCAAGAAAGCAGTTGATTTGCCCATAGAGGATAATGCATCGGCAAAGCAGGAGGATTATTCTCCGGAGCATGAGCAAACTTTTTTTTCATTACAGATTGCCGCCTTCAGGGATCAGGACCGGGCAAAAGATTCGGTTTTGAGCTGGCGGTCCCGTGGTCATCAAGCATTTTTGCAGCCGCCGGATGACGGGGGAGGCGACGGATTCTGGCGGGTGTTTATCGGAAAATTTGAAAAGCTCGCCGATGCCAATGCTTCAGCCGTTAAGTTGGAGGAGGAAGAGGACATTCGAGCCTATATCGCTTTGTTGCCTGCTTCGAAAATTAAGACGCCTTAATTTTTTAATCTTTTCTTAATGTTTTGTTGATACTATGGGGAAATCTGCATGATCGGTTTTTTCCCTTGTAAATATCTTGGGAGATGATGATGATTCGTGACGCCCGGATGGAAGATGTCAAGGCTGTTTATGCCATGCTCAACCATTATTCTGAAAAAGGATTGCTTCTTGCTCGGTCATTGAGTTCTTTGTACGACCAGTTGCGGGATTTTAAGATCAGTGTCCACGAGGATCTGGCCGCCGGCTCAAGTCGTATAGCCGGGGTCTGTGCTCTGCATGTGTGCTGGGAGAACCTTGCTGAAATAAGGTCTCTTGCCGTGGGCGAAGATTTTCACCGCCAGGGGGTTGGGCGGGCCCTGGTTAAAGCATGTCTGGCCGAAGCCTCCTGCTTCGGGATCAGCCGGGTTTTTACCTTAACCTATCAGCCGGTTTTTTTTGAAAAGCTCGGGTTTGTGCATGTTGACAAGAATGAGCTTCCGCACAAGGTGTGGAGCGACTGTATTCACTGCCCGAAATTTCCTGATTGCAACGAAGAAGCGATGGTCTGGAATGCCGGGAGTTGAAGAACCGAAGAATTGATTGATTTTTCAGGAGAATTTCTCCATCACGGATTTAAAGATATTGGAGTGAAACATGTTGGGTAGAGCTTTACAAAAAGTATTCGGCAGCAAGAACGAAAGAACCCTTAAGATTATGCGGCCGCTGGTTGACAGAATCAATGGTTTCGAAGGGGAGATTCAGAAACTCGATGACGGCGCACTTGCTGCAAAAACCGTGTTCTTCCGGGAGCGGCTTGCCAAGGGGGAACCCCTGGATGATCTGCTGCCCGAAGCTTTTGCGGTTGTGCGGGAGGTTTCAAGTCGGGTGCTCGGCATGCGCCATTACGATGTTCAGCACATCGGCGGCATTGTTCTCCATGAGGGAAAAATAGCCGAGATGAGAACCGGCGAAGGCAAGACCCTGGTGGCAACGCTGGCGGTCTATCTCAATGCCCTGAGCGCCAGGGGCGTGCACGTTGTTACGGTGAACGACTATCTTGCCCGGCGGGACCTGGAATGGATGGGCGGGATTTATCATTTTCTCGGGCTCACCACCGGCACCATTCTGCACGACATGAATGACGCCGCACGAAAAGCCGCGTATCGGGCGGATGTCACATACGGCACCAACAATGAGTTCGGTTTTGATTATCTGCGCGATAATATGAAGTTTGATATCGATGATTTCTGTCAGCGCGAATTTCATTATGGCATTGTCGATGAGGTGGACAGCATTCTTATCGACGAGGCGCGGACGCCGTTGATTATTTCAGGCCCGGCGGACATGTCAACGGAATTGTACGGCCGGGTAAATACGATCATCCCCAGTTTCAAAAAAGACGAACATTATGCCATCGATGAAAAGGCGAGATCGGTATCCATGACCGAAGACGGGGTGGCGCTGGGAGAAAAGCTGCTTAATGTGGACAACCTTTACGATCCCAAGAACATCGAGTGGCTCCATCATCTCAATCAGGCTTTAAAGGCGCATCTCCTGTTTAAAAGCGATGTGGATTATCTGGTCAAGGACGGCGAGGTGATCATTGTTGACGAATTCACCGGTCGAACCATGCCGGGCCGCCGTTACAGCGACGGTCTGCATCAGGCTTTGGAAGCCAAGGAAGGAGTCAAGGTCGAGCGTGAGAATCAGACCTATGCATCCATTACCTTTCAGAATTATTTCAGGATGTATGAGAAACTTGCCGGCATGACCGGTACCGCTGATACCGAGGCCCCGGAGTTTAAAAAGATTTACAACCTCGACGTGGTCATCGTGCCAACCCACATGAACATGATCCGCATTGATTATCCGGATCTGATCTATAAGAATGCCCAGGCCAAGAACCGGGCCATTGTCCGCGAGATTGAGGAATTGCACAAGAAAGGGCAGCCCATGCTGGTGGGCACCATCAACATTGATTATTCTGAAAAGCTTTCTGCAATGCTCAAAAAGAAGGGCGTCAAGCATTCGGTGCTGAACGCCAAACACCATGAGAAGGAGGCGGAGATTATTGCCGAGGCAGGTCAGAAAGGCAGGGTGACCATTGCCACCAATATGGCAGGGCGCGGCACGGACATCAAATTGGGTGAGGGAGTGGTGGAACTCGGCGGTCTGCATATTCTGGGAACCGGCCGGCATGAATCGCGGCGGATTGATAACCAGCTCCGCGGCCGTTCCGGTCGACAGGGCGACCCTGGTTCATCACGGTTTTATCTTTCGCTGGAAGACGATCTTTTGAGGATTTTTGGTTCGGACCGGATTTCAGGCGTCATGGAAAAACTGGGCATGGATGAGGATGAGCCCATTGAGCACCAGATGATCAGCAAGGCGATTGAAAACGCCCAGCGCAAGGTTGAAGGCCATAACTTTGACATCCGTAAACATCTCCTTGAATATGATGATGTGATGAATATGCAGCGCGAGGTGATTTACAGCCAGCGGCGCGAGGTACTCAAAGGAGAAAACGTCAAGGATGTCGTGCTCGACATGATTCCGGAACTGGTGGCACAGGTCGTTGAAAAGTCCGTTGAATATAAAGTCCCTTCCGAGGAATGGAATTGGGACGAAATTTCACAAAGGATGCTCAGTACCTTTGGCATACCCCTGAACTGGGATGAGGAGAGCAGGAAGGATCTGGGCCATGAACAGTTCATGGAAAAGATTCAGGCTCTGGCTTTCGAGGCGTATGAGCAACGAGAAAAAGACCTTGGTGAAGAGAATATCCGGCAGCTTGAAAGAATTGTTCTGTTGCAGGTGGTGGACAGTCATTGGAAAGATCATTTGCTCAACATGGATCATCTTAAGGAAGGCATCGGGCTTCGCGGCTACGGGCAGAAGAATCCCTTGAACGAATATAAACGCGAAGGCTATGAAATGTTCATGAAGCTGATGGAGACCATCAAGACGCAGACGGTGAGCACTCTGTTCCGTGTCAGACTGGCCCGGGAGGATGATGAAGTTGAGAAACTTGCAAGGGCGCAGCGGAGCCAGCAGCGTGAAATGCAGTTGAGCCGCGGCGAAACCCCGGAACGTAAGCCGGTGACCCGGGAGGGCGATAAAATCGGCAGGAACGCATTATGTCCGTGCGGCAGCGGCAAGAAGCACAAGAAGTGTTGCGGTAGGTTGAAGTAGTGTCTGTCATAAATGGTCTTTTTATTCAATCTTTGTGTCATGCTCAAAAAATAATGCTCGAAATATCAAATATATGTCTGTGCTTATTTTTTTCGCATTCCTTAATCTTGAATAAAAAACCTCATTTCTGGGCAGACACTAATCAATAAGTGAGGAATATTGGCAATCTCGTGAAAAGGCGGATTCTGATTTGTCACCGCCCTTGATTCCAATAAGTTAAAGAGCGAATAGGCAGGCGTCCGACGATATTATTCATCTCGTTTATTCAATTTTCTGAGAATCTCCAAACATGCAAAGAACAGATTTAACAATTCAGGGATTTGAGGCAGCGGCGGTGAAAGCCCGCATCAGAGGCAAGGACCGGTTGGATATCGGTTTGATCGTAAGCCGTGTGCCTGCGGTTGCTGCCGCAGTGTATACCACCAGTCTGGTAAAGGCTGCGCCGGTGCTTCTGGGTATGGAAAAAATCAAGTCCGGCAAGGCTCGGGCAATCATGGTTAATTCCGGTATTGCCAACGCCTGTACCGGCGAGCAGGGGATGGAAAATGCTCGCGGTTGCGCGCGCCTGCTGGCTGAGGCCCTGGAGGTTTCCGAAGACCAGGTTCATGTCTCGTCCACCGGGGTGATCGGCATGCAGCTGGACATGGCGAATTTCACCGGTTCTATACCTGCCCTGGTGGAAGCGCTATCCGAAAATGGATTTGATGATGTCTCCAGGGCAATGATGACCACAGACACTGTTCCCAAGACTGCGCTCAGGGATATCGTTCTGGGAGGCAAACAGGTAAAAATTCTCGGCCTGGCAAAGGGATCCGGGATGATCATGCCCAATATGGCAACCATGCTTTGCTTTCTCTGCACCGATGTGGTTATTTCCCCCGAACTTCTTCAGAAGTCGCTCACTCAGGCGGTGAATCTCTCATTTAACCGGATAACCGTAGACGGCGATACCAGTACCAATGATACAGCGCTGATCCTTGCCAACGGCCTGGCGAAAAATTTTCCGGTTGATGATTCGGCAACGGATACTGAAATGTTTCAGGCCGTGCTCAATGATCTGCTCAAAGACCTGGCCCTGCAGATTGTCCGGGATGGCGAAGGCGCAACCAAGCTCATAACCATCCGGGTGGATGGCGCAAAAAGCATGGATGATGCGAAAAATGCCGCGCTGACGGTTGCTAATTCAGCACTGGTGAAAACCGCGTTTTTCGGTGAAGACGCCAATTGGGGCAGGATCATCGGCGCGCTGGGCAGGTCCGGCGCGATGTTTGACCCCTGTCAGGTTGATATTGCTTTTGATCAAGTGCTCATGGTGAAAGACGGCCTGGGTCAGGGCCGGGAGACTGAAGTGCTTGCCACTGAGATCCTTAAGAAGAAAGAATTCTCCGTCAATATACATCTCAAGGCCGGCCAGTTTTCCTATGAGGAATACACCTGCGATTTTTCTATTGATTATGTCAAGATTAATGCTGATTATCGTTCGTAGCCCGAACTCTTCGAGTTGTGTCAAGGTGTCTGATGAAACATTTTTTCTGTATTCTCATTATCCTTTTGTTGGCGCTGCCGGCCTGTTCAAAGGTTGAAAAAAAATCGGAAGTGGTCAATGAGGCGCCGGCAGATTTAAAAAATGTTCATGAGCGTACAACTAATGCCCTGGCCGTCGGAGAAGGTCCGGATAATGGAAATGCGGACGAAATTGTCCTTACCGAAGAAAATGTCGGCAGATTCTATTTCCAGATTGGTGAATTGGCCAGGCAATATCCGGAAATCGATTTTACCGTCTCCACCGTCGCCTCGGTAACCGCCGGCTTGAAAGGAGAGAGTATTCAGGGCTTGATCGCTGAGCATACGGATCTGAGTTTTGACGAATATTCAACCCTTTCGCTGGCCATTGCAAAGGTGCGGGTTGCGTACACGATGATCAGCAAGTCTGCAGCAATCCATAAGCAGCTGAAGGAATCTGAAAAAAAAATAGCCGAAACCGATCTCACCAATGTCACAGGAAATGAGAAGGCCGATCTGGAAAAGGTCCTTGCCAAGACCCGCGAGCAGATCGTCGATCTTGAAAGAAGAATGAAAAGCGATGAATTCAAGCAGGTAATGCGCCAATCCGCGATGATTGACCGGGTGAGAAAACGGCTTGAAAAGTAGTCCAGATATATCCCCAAGTCTGCGGGGGACATTACTTTTTGGTGTTCCCTGAATTGCATAAAACTCAAAATTCCAGATACCACCCCACGCCTTGGCTTGTGCCAGGGCGTTTTTGTTTCAAAAATTAAGGAAAGCTTGCGAGGAGCGGATTAGATTGCCCGGCTGATTGGCTAAGTTGCGGCTTGATGTTTTGGAAACATGTTGACCTGGGCTGATGACTATCTTGCAAGGTTTCCAAAATCAATCTTTAGTATTGTTGAAATAAGATTCATTACATATAGTTGGCAT
>JAHJJF010000113.1 GCA_018823135.1 Pseudomonadota bacterium | reverse complement strand
TCCGATAAGAACTATCGAAATCATTAAACACCCGGTTCATCCGAGAATGGAAAAGATCCATTGCTCCGAACATGCGATCAATGTCATTCCATCCAGTCATCATTTTTCCACCTCCATAAAAATATATTTAATAAATAACAACATAACCATCTGATATAATTAGATTTATCAGATTGATGCGGAAAAAATAAGTTTTGCAGAAAACGATGTCAAGGGTTTGGATAACAATTTTTGGCTGGATATTTTAGGGTGGGGGAAGGGCTAAAGATTCAGGAGTGTGCGAGTACACTGATAGCGGAAATTTCATAGCTACTAAAGACACTGAGAATTGAAGACACCGGTTGCGGCATTCCGGCCGATAAACTTTCCCGGATTTTCGACCCCTTCTTTACGACCAAAGAGGTGGGAAAGAGAAGCGGCCTGGGACTTTCAATCGTCTACGACATCATTAAGAGCCACAAAGGTGAAATCGCAGTCAAGACCGCGGACGCTGCAGCTGTCCTTGCGGCCGGGATCTTCCACAGAAAGGGCCGGGCAGATACCAAGAAGTACCTCCGGGAGGGGGGGAAAAGATGTGTCCCCAATTTTTCCGAATTGAAGCTCTCATGATTATTGCGTCAGGGTTATCCTCGTACTGCTGCGGCTTATCTTGTTGCTTATCAGGTCCTGGACAACGCCGATCATCTTATATTCACCGACAGGGTCTGAGTTGTCCAGAATCAGGGCAAGTTCCGGCTCAGTCAAGACAAACACCGGTTGGGCAGGGGCTTTACCAGCACCCTTTGCGTATCGGGGCTGGCTCACCATCGGCTTGCCGGATGGGTCCAGCAGAGTTAATGAGATTACATAGGAAAAATTTCCGTCACTGTCCTGGGTAAGCCCGGTGACCAGAAATGAAGTACTAATCTCCTGGCCTGGTTTTGCCATTTTCAGAAGTTTCAGGCCGATCTTAGCGTCGGGTGGTGCTTGCAACCATTCCCGGACATGATCAGGCGAATCCGAGGTGACTATCAACAGCATCAGGTCGCCTGCGGCATTTGGTTCCGGATATATTGTTTCCGCAACGGGGATAACAACTATATTCGGCTCAGGTGCGGGTTGTTCCTCAGGAATTATTTCGGCAGCGACTGCATTGGCGGCAGCTGGCTCTCGAATAGTAACAAGCAATCCGTCAGGCTGTTCGCTGATCGTGTACGCAAACAATTCATCAAGACTGGAATCAAACACCACTCTGAGCCCATCGCCCCTCCGAGCTGTTCTGACCCGGGCGAGAGCGGTTCCTACCTGTTTGACAGGGATTTGTTTTGCAAGCCTCACGTTCTTAAGGTCTAAATAGATGCGGTCCGGCCGACCTGCGGCAACATTTTTCTTGAGCTGGACTTTGCGGTAGTCCTTTATAGCTCCGTCCGCTTTCAGGCGAACTTTCGTTTCTGTATCCCCACGCTCTATTTCAATACCGGAAAGAACCATTGGTTTAGCCTTGGCAAAAGCCACCCCGGAAGATGATAAAGCAAGGTGTAGAGACAAGGCCAACAGCACTGATAATACTCTGGTTAACTTCATTCACTTCCCCATTTTTAAAATAGTTTAATTCCGATCTCTTTCCCGAATATTACAGGCCCATCCCCGAGCCGGGCGTCTAAGAAATTTTTCTAACCGACAACTCTATCAGATTGTAGTCTTCCTTCCTTCAAAGATACTACTAACTTGTTTTTCTTTCGGGATTCCTACCAGGCAGCTCGACTGGTGAAACATCCAGGTTAAAAAAAAAGATAGCCATCTTCAAAACACCGAGGGTGGCTATCTTTTTCAAAGGTCAGACTTCCATGAACGGCAAGTTATTTTTTGCCCAATGACTGGATATACATCTTGAGGGATTGCATTGCCACCGTCTCCTCGTTGAGGGCTTCACCTTTCAGGGGTCCGACTATACACCTGTTTATCGTCGCCACCAGATTGGCTTTTCCCCCGGCGTTTTCCATCCCCTCTCCGTTGGGGTGGCAAGTATTACAATTGATGGCATTCTGAGAAGCCCCCAGTCCCGGGTTATTGAAAAGTTTCTCTCCAAGCTCGACAGAGGCCTCTTCTGCGAAAGCAGGAACCGACATCAGGGCAATGGCAAAGGATGCAACAAGAAATGAAATAGTTTTTTTCATTCAGACCACCTCTTTGGGTTATTCATGAGAATTTCTTTTCTGAGAGATCAGTCTCAGTGCTGTCGATATAATTGACAGTGTCATGGAAGTCACTGCCAAAACATTCACTCACAGTATATGATAAAAGAATAAGAAACAGCAAAACTGTTTTTATAAAAAATGAAATAGTGACGGTAACTCAAATATCTCACACCAGGTTATCACCGAGATTTTGCAAGACTACAGCTGTGGAGGCAACCGGATAACAAATAATACATGCAGGGCTGGATTCCCTGAAGATCGGATGGTATTCTAAATCCAAGCAGATATTTTTTTATCAATTGAGGTCCGGCTGCCTTCAAGGCAGCCCTGTTTGATTCTTCCTCTTTATTTCGGGCAGGGTGTAAAATGAGCAACTCGGGTGCACGAAAGACGGCCATCAAAGCCACAACCCTGCAGGGGTTTATCCTCAACCTGCGAAAGATCCCCGGCTATGCAGCCTGTGGAATTCTCTCATCTCAAGGAAAGGTGCTGGCGCGTGATCTGGTCGCCACAACTGTTGATCTGGAATTACTCGGCACCACCTGCAACAGTCTCTTGCAGCAGTCACAAGATGCCGCAGAATATGCCGGCATGCAAAGCTGTTCCCAGTTCTCCATCAAAACCCCTACCGGACGACAGGTCCTGATTCGTTGTTCGGGAAAAAACGCCACGCTCCATTTCCACCTGCTCGTCGCCCTTGGAGAAGAGGCCGACATTTCCCGTATCGATCGGGAAATGGATTCGTTTGTGGATCTGGTCAACCATGAGTTTTCCCAATAAATAAAGTCTGGCCATCCAGGAATTTGAGTTTTGTCCGAAGGATTGTTCTGAAATTTTTAACAGCCTGAATATCAGGGCATCCCTGACTCAAGGTATCGTCCATTTGTACTCGCCGAGAACCTGGCCGAAACCCGAATCATTCATGAAACAGCCACTGATTTCTGAAGGTGGCTGTTTTTTTTTTAAAATAATGTCATAGTCCCTGACCGAATTGCAACTCCCCACAGCAGAGAGCGAACAGCGTGAGGCTTCGGATAGCGAACAACAAGAGACTTTTAGCTGCGGGGAAGGTATTTCGCTTTGCATTTTCAAACAAGGAAGTCAACCACCATTCATGCCCACATCCAACTTCCGAATAGCCGTGGTTCTTGGCCTACTGACTGCCATGGGCCCTCTTGCAATCGACATGTACCTGCCGGCGCTTCCCTCGATTGGACGGAGCCTCGGGACGTCAATGAATGCGGTGCAGATGAGTCTGCTTGTTTATTTCCTGTCCTTGGGCGTCGGCCAGGTCATATACGGACCTTTATCAGACCAGATCGGACGCAAACCGCCGATGTATTTCGGCCTGGTTCTTTTTGTTGCCGGCAGCATCGGCTGTGCACTGGCTCCCACCATCCATATTCTGATTCTCTCCCGATTTATTCAGGGTTCAGGCGCCTGTGCGGCCATGGTCATCCCACGCGCGGTGGTCCGGGACCTTCACACCGGCAATGAAGCCGTGAAACTGATGGCAAGACTGATGCTGGTTTTCAGCGTTTCTCCCATCCTCGCGCCATTGGCCGGCAGTCTGCTTATCGAGTGGGGCGGCTGGCGCAGTGTGTTCTGGGTCATTACCCTGCTGGCTCTATCGGGACTGGCACTGCTGGCCTTCCGCTTCCCCGAGACGCGGCCGGTTGCCAAAGGGAGAGTGATTGACCTTGGCAGACTCTGGACTGATTACCGGCCACTTCTGCAGGACCGCGCCTATCTGCAACTTGTCGCCATAGGTGCGCTGGGTATCTCCAGCTTTTTCATCTACCTGGCCAACTCCTCTTTTGTCTTGATCAACCATTATGGTTTGACCCCGATCCAGTACAGCATCGCTTTTTCGCTAAATGCCATCTCCTTTATCGGGATAGCGCAGCTCGCAGGCAGACTCGGCAAACGTTTCGGCCTGGTCCGGATTCTGAAAACATCGCTCTACGGATATGCCGGGATGATGTCTCTACTCTTCACTTTCAGCCTGTTCGGTATTGACCGGATCGAACTGCTGATCAGCATGCTCTTTCTCGGTTATGGCTTTCTCGGACTGATCGTACCGATCAGTACTGTGCTTGCTCTGGAAGGACAGGGAGCGGTGGCCGGTTCGGCATCAGCACTGATAGGTACCGCCCGTTTCGTGACCGGTGCGGTAATCATGGGGGGCATCGGACTGTTCTCGGACGGATCACCCCTCGCGATGCTCGGCGGGATCGCCGCCTGCGCACTCGGTGCTCTGGCTTTGGCAGCAGGTCCCGGGGGAACTATCCATCATTATGTTCATGAAATTTAAAAGAGATCCACTCCAGTAGCCTGAAACCAGCCCCAAAATTTGCAGGGCACAGTTATGGGAGAGGACTGTGATGTGGTGTAATCAGTTGCCGCCTGTTGACAAAACAAGGCGAAAGCCGAGGAAATAGTGACGATCGGCTGGAGCGAGCCAGAAGCGAGAAGCAGAGCGCACATATTTTGCTTTAAAGTTCCACGACCCGCCACGAAACACGCGGTCCTTACCGAAATTGGAACCTTTGGGATTATCACGAGGACTGGCAGCATAATAGCCCGTATCAAACCAGTCACCACTCCATTCCCAAACATTCCCGCTCATGTCATAAATCCCCAGGCCGTTCGGCTGCCTGGTGCCAACCGGGTGGGTTGCACTGCCGCTGTTGGATTCATACCAGGCAAGAGCATCAACGTTTTCACCACCGCAATATTCTTCTTTTTTACCACCACTTCGGCAGGCATATTCCCATTCTGCTTCAGTTGGCAAACGAAATTTGCCACTCTTACGATTGGAACGCCCTGCCTCAGATAAACTTGAGACTTCAGGCTGCAGTGAATACGTTTCATTTTGCAGGTTCAACTTGTAAATAAATTTCTGGACATCATTCCAGGAGACCTGCTCAACCGGATAATTATCCCCCCTGTCAAAATATGCCGGATTAACCTCCATAACTCTCAGCCATTGCCCCTGGGTCACTTCATACCTGCCGATATAGAAATCATCTACACAGACTTCATGAGCCGGTTTTTCATCGGCAGCCCCAAAATTACTGCCCATCTGGAAACAACCACCTTTGACTGCTATCATCTCAAATCCTTCAATTGTTCCAGACTGAAATAGAGGATCAACTGATTGATTTGGCGTTTTCTGCGCAGCAAAAACAGGAGTGTGCACAAATATGGCGATCAGGCAGGCAATTTTTATCTTCATTCTCATATCATCAACAGACCGGCAGTTCATCCTGACATACATAAAAGATGTTATGGCGGAGCAGCCCTTGCGGCAACATT
>JAHJJF010000112.1 GCA_018823135.1 Pseudomonadota bacterium | reverse complement strand
TTGAAGGAGACCTTGACGGGATTGCGGTCTTTCTTGATCATGGAGAATTCCACTCCCAGGATCTCCCCAACCGATTTGAAGCGCGGAAAATTTTCCTTGAAATGATTTTTCCATTCCTGGGGAAGAAAATTTTCAAAAGGCTGGCCAATTACTTCTTCTCTTGAGTATCCAAATGTGTCGAGCCAGGCCTGGTTTACTGCAAAAAAACAGCCCTTATTGTCAAGAGACTGGTAGGCAATGGGAGCTCGATCAAAAAGAAGGCGATAATCCTCTTCATTTTTTTTGTATTGAAGAATTTCGGCTTCAAGTTTTTGGATTATGGCGTTGTCGCCAGGAGGTAAGGACGTCATTGCGGTGATGGAGTGGTCAGCCTTAAAGTAATGATAATCAATGTTAAACGTTAAAACAGTACGATAGTAGTCATGTGATGAAAATTCCTGACACCGTAGCCCCTTTGATAGTTAAAGTCTATAAAAAAAAAGAAACGATCGGTTCTGCCCGCAGATCAGGACGGAATGATGATAATAATTATTTGTTCGTTTGTTTTTTTTCAGTGTTGAGTATATTTCAAAAATGGAAAAGTATTATACTTGTGACTCAACATATCCATGGAGAAAAACGTTATGATTAAGCGAAAGGCTTTGTTTTTATTGTTTGTTTTTTTCAGCAGCCTTTGGATATTTTCCGGGTGTGCCTCCCTTTCACCGCAGGATTCATCCAATAATATCAGGTGGCGGACCCTTGCCGAGGGAATGATCGAAGCGCAACAAACCAAGAAACCGTGTCTGGTTGATTTTTATACTGGCGAGGAATGTCACCGGTGTCGTGTTCTTGACAGGAATGTCTATCTCGCCCCAAAAATTATTGAAAGAATCAACCGTGATTTTATTCCGGTGCGTGTAAGCCTTGACGGAGAGTTGACTCAGAAAGAGCAGGCCCTGGCTGATGAATTGAAGAGTGGTGGAGAGTGTATCCTCCTGTTCCTTGATCATTCCGGAAAGGTAATCAAGGACAGAGCTAAAAAGGAAGCGGTCTGTACTATGGATATGCTTACTCCGGAAGTCTTCATTGAATATATGGACCGTGCCCTGAAAAATATCAATGGCTGAGTGAGGCAATCAAGACAGAGCAGGCAAAGCGGACATCCAGAAATTATAAATAAGGCTAAGACGTAAATGATGCTCGAGACGTCTTGGCCTTGTTTGTTTTTAAAAGATCAAGGAGCACTTGTTTTCCTGGAACCTGTACTTTTCAAGTGCTTTAGCGAAATAAAGTGGTGCCAGGAAACGACAAAATTTTTGCATAATTCGCAAGATGGTTATATGTTGTGATGGTAGGAATAATTCCTGCAAACCATTTAACCTATCGTATATTCATAAATTAAATTGATTGTTAAGGAGTAGGTCATGGCTGAGTTTAAATGCGAGAAATGCGGAGCACTAAAAGAGGGAAGGTGTAAACCTAAAAAATGTCCGGCGTGCAGTGAAACCGGAACCATGGTGAAGCAGGAAGACAAAAAAACTTCTGGTTGTGGATGTAAGTGTAAAAAGTAGAAGATGCCGCAGCAATTAAAACCGTTAGACATTCTTCGAAGAACACCAAAAAGCAATTTCAGTATCTCGGAAAACAGGTAATCCTAAGCTCGTCAGAAATTACCATCAACGGTAAAAAACCCGAAGACCCCAGACCAGATATTTCTGTATAACTATATTGCCTTAAAGGCTTGCCGAAACCCTGATTGAGCTTGCAAAAGGCTAACGCCGCGTGACCTTATACATTACCGCATAATTTTTTCCAGCATGAAGGCAGGTCATCCAGATTAATTCCCAGATCCCTGGAAAAAGTTTCAAGAACCCGTGGAGTGCTGTTTATGCTTGAGGGCAGGCATCCATCATTGGTATCTTTTGCCTCCTGACGCAAAAAAGCCATTAAGGCACCAGCGATTTCCTCCCTGATGTTTGCGAGATCCCAGCAATATCTGTTGGAAAAATCAGTAAGACGTTCCCAGTTCACCGCACCTCTTTGAAGGCCCCGGTATAGTCTTTTCTCACGGTTTTCCGGGGTGAGGTCTCGAAGAATGATCACTCGATATCGTTCAAGTACCATTTCCTGAAGAAATCTAAGATCCGCAGTATTCAAAACCAGGCTTGGCCCTTCCGGGTCCCGGGTCAGATAATATATCGACCCGTGATAGGTGACTTCGGGGATTTCACCGGAATGTTTGATGATCAGGCGTTCTTCGCTGAGGTGATATGTTTTGTCCTGCTGCGGTGTCATTTCACGTCCGGGCTCAAAAAAAATTACTACTTCATGTTGTTGCATTAAAGATAGGGCAACACAACATCTTGTGTGTCTGGCCGCCAGGTGAGCTGTTTATGATTAAATTACCCTAATCATCTTAATTTCATTACAATTTTTTATTCAAGACAAAGGCATAACGTACCGATGATTAATAACATATCGGGTTGATGCAACATATGGGTCCCATTGCGTCTGGAGCGGAGGCGTGAAAACCGCTCACTCCGGGCAAGGACGATTACTGTAAAGGAGATTAATTGTATATGCAAGCCTTGAAAAAGCTCATAAGCAAAGCGATAAATATTTCTTTCTTTCCCGGTTTACAAGGGAAATATCCGAGGGTGTTGTTGGCTGGACCGCCGATACGTCCTGTACAAATTAAACCACAAGCAATCAAAAGAGGCCGACGGATAAAACCATGTGCCTGGGGGCTGTTTATTCTTTTTGCGGTTATCTGTGTTGCCTCAGAGGGCTTGGCTTTCTGGCCGTTTACGCCGCTGACAAAGCAACAAGTCGTGCCGATGCAAATCGTGCGGGAGCCGGCGGAACCGCAACCGGACAAAGCAGAGGAATTCACCGCACAGGTCCGGGAAATGGCTGATCAGCTTTTCAGCAACCTTACGGACGCCGACCCGGAAGCCGGGGACCTTGCCGAGGGGCTGGTGATTTGCACTTTTGTGGATTTGAAAAAACTGTACAGGACCTCTTCCTTTGGCCGATATATTGCCGAGCAGTTGATGGGAGAGTTTCAGAAAAAGAAGTTTTCCGTAGTTGAGTTGCGCAAAAGTAACAGTGTAATGATCCAGGAAAAAAAGGGTGAATACGGCCTTTCCAGAAACCCGGATGAAATTTCAACAGTCCTTCAGGCTGGAGCCATGCTGACCGGCACCTATACCGCTATGGAAAATCATATCATTGTTAATGCAAGGATTTTAGATAATAGAAGCGCGGAGGTACTATCCAGCGCCACGATTATTTTTCCAAGGGATCAGTTCAGCGCCACGCTTCTGGCAGACAGTTCGTCAGCCATGAGCAGCAAGAGGACCCTGGTGTATAAAAAAGAACTTGAGTTGTGATAACCCAATGCGGAAAGTTAAAAGTGGAGCATCATTTTTTATTTCTGCTTTTTCGAGAAATTTGAGTTGGTGCCGCGAATATACTATATTTGATAAAAGTTGAGAGTCGGTCAGGGGGAAAAAATGAAAAAGCATGGATATTGTCTGGAAATTGGCATGATGCTGTTGCTCTTTATCTGCTGTTCTGCAACGGCGGTTTATGCCGCTGACACGAACGGCAAGACGGAAAACACCCAGAGTTCTGACGTTCTCGTGGAAACACAAGACCAGAAAACAGCCAAAATTAAAGGCGAACCCGCAGGCCACGGACTCAGCGCTTCGGAAACCAAGGCTTTGGATGAACAAGAGGTTGAAGAGGTAGAAGCGTTTCTCGATGAAATTGCCCGGGAGAATGAAAAAAGAGCCAGCGCAAGAATGGTTCCGGTGAATTATCAGGGCTTTTATTACGCTCCGGACATGGATAAATCTCAGGGCACTGAATCTATTCTGGCGGAATTATCCAAAGAAGCGGCAGGCAAGGTGTATTATAAGCTGAAAGAAGGAGGAGACGCGCAACTGGCTTCAAAAATTGCAGTAGTCGATGCCGTTCCTCTTTCGGATTTCAAGAGAGATACAGAGTTCGGCAGGGTGGTTGCCGAGTATCTGTTAACCGATCTTGCCGACCGGGGCTTGAGCGTTACCGAATTAAGGCTTGGAAAAGAGATACACATCCTTCCGCAAGTCGGCGAGTTCATAATGACCAGAAATATCGGTGAGCTGGCAAATATGTATCCGGAGCTTGACTATGTTGTGATTTCGACATATTCCAACACAAGGAAAACCTTGATCTTACAGGGCAGGCTGGTGAATCTGAAAACCGGGGAAGTGAAGGCCTCCTGGCGCCATACCCTGCCGGTAAACCGCGAACTGCTGGGACTTTTTCAGACCGTGAATAGAAAACCCGTCACCATCGCGGTGAAGGGTATGATGTAAGCCCCATTCGTTTTTGAGGAGGAAGGCAATGCAATTTTCAGCAAGAAGGGCCGTGGCTAAAGGTCTGGTCCTGTTAATTTCCTGTTCGGTTTTAGTTGTTCCGCAGCAAAAAGCCGCCGCCCAGGCGGAACCCGTTGAACAAGTAGTTATCCTCCGGGCGGATGAAAATAAATTCTCCTCCTACTCTTCTTTGCCTGACGTGATTGAAAAAATATGTCGCAGTGCCATCAGCCAATTTTATGATTTTTATGCTCCCCAGGTTGTGAACGTCGAGCCGTTTAATGTAATTGATGAGAGGGCCAGAAAAAGAATTACCCTGCTTGGTGTGACGCTTGCTGATCAGATGACCGCGAGGATAAACAGTGATTCTCGTGAAAAGAACCAGGCCTGCGAGCAGAACGAGCAATGGCTCAGGGGAGTGATGCAGGAGGTCGACGGGATGTTGCGGGTTCATATCAGTGGGCTCAATGGTTACGGACAAAGGCGATCGTATGTAGTTACTGTGGAAATGTCGGAAGCGGTTTATCGAGCCTTGCATACATATGTTAAGAGTGGATGGGCAGAGGGCGGTGGGGCCCTTTCGTTGCAATAGCAGGAAAGATTCTCAACAGACAGGGACGTTTGTTCGTACTAAAAAAGAGACAGGTGCTCACCTATGGCAGATGAAAAAGATGATTGGCTGGATGATTTTGATGACGGCACAGAAGATGAACTGTTTTCTGAACTTGACCAGGCCAATATCGACGCCTTGCTCGGCAGCGGTGATGATGATACGTTCACAGGAATAGAGATTCCCCCGGAGATAACCAGTGAAAAAGCTGCGTCCGGGGCTGATGCCGATTTACTGGAACAGTCCACCATAGATGCATTGATGGGCGGAGGATCAGACCAGCAAAAGGCGGCTGAGCCGAAAGAGGAAGAAGAGCTTGGTGGTGAACTGCATCAGTCCGATATTGATGCTCTCATGGGGGGCGGAAAAGACACTGCTGGTGCGCCGGCGGCAGAGGACAACCAGGAGGAAGTAGGCGAGCTGGATCAAGGAGATATAGATTCGCTTTTGGGAAGTGCCATGGAGCCGCTGGCCGCGGCTTCAACAGAAGAGGAAGAGCTTGGTGATGAGCTTGATCAGTCTGATATTGATTCATTATTTGGTGGAGGAGAAGAGGATGAACTGCTCCAACCAGTGAAAGAAGATGAAACAAAAAAACCAGCCTTAACAACGGCTGCCAATGATTCTGAAGATGGCGAAGAAGATTGGAGCGACCTTGATCAGGCAAACATCGATGCCCTTTTAAGCAGTGATGCATCTTCGGAAATCAGCATGGGGATTAATTCATTGGTCGAAGAACGGCAAGCAAAACCCGCACCCGCAGCAAGTGTCGAAGATGTTCCCAGTCAGGAAGATATGGATAAACTGTTTTCCGAAGCATCAAAGAACGATAATGATCAGGACATGGAACTTGATGAAGTTGCTGGAAAAAGTGCAGACTTTGACGATGAAGAAGAAAGTGTTGCGAGTAAAGGGTTAAGCGCGCTTTCCGACGATGATGATTTTGGATTCGCAGATGATGAGGATTTCGGATTCGATGACGATATTCCTGACATACCGGAAATCCCCGAGGATTTTGTTGAAGAAGAGCATGATGAAATCATGGTGGAAGAAGAAAGCAGTCCTGATGATGAGGCCACAGAGAAGATAGTTACACCGATATGGCTTCAAAATGCCATGCACAACAAGGCTGTAATCGCCATAACCACTGTCTGTCTTCTGCTGTTATTAGGCGGAGGTGTGTATTTCTTGTCCGATAAGGACGAGACCGTTAAGGAGGCAGCACAGATTGCCCCGCAGGACGAAGTTCCGGTAAAAGGCCTACAGGATGAAACAATTACCGCGGACCAACAGGACAAGGTTGCTTCGCAGGTTGCAACAAACGCTGTTCCCCTTGTCAGTTCTGGAACGTATCAGATGAGTGGGGCCGCACGGGAGGTGCCCGTGCTGCTCGCCGGCCAGGATGAGGATGGGGACCCGCTTGCCTACGAGGTGGTCAAGAATCCACAATACGGACGACTGCTCGGAGAGCCGCCCAGTATGGTTTATCTGGCAGGCAACGATTTCCCGGGAGAGGACAGTTTTGATTTTAAGGTGAGCGACGGTAAACAGACAAGCGCGCCGGCAACCATTGTAATTTCCGGGCCGAATTTAAGAGCAATGGCTGAAAAAGCCGCCCCGGCCAAGGTTGTGAAACCCACGGGGATTATGGTTGCGGCAAGTGATATTGTCCTAGAAGGATTGAGCACCCGGGCGGTCATGATCAACTGGGCGGAAATCTGGCAGCAATCAAATGATGAGATTCCATTCAGTGACAAGGTTTCAGTACAGCTTATTCCCGGTGAGCTCAAAGGCAAGCTCGAAAAGGTCAATCCCTATATGCACCGGTATACGCCGGATCCGTATGCAAGCGGCAACGAGACCATGACCTACCAGTTTAAACTGGGGAAAAGAGCTTCGAAACGCAAGACCATTGAGATGCGGATTGCATCCGGCGATCCGGCCCCGAAGATAATGCTTCAACCCCTGGCGCAAGAGGTGTATACCGTCGGCCAGACCGTTGTTCTTGATGCGAGCCGGACCATAGATGACAATCCGGAAACACTTCAGTATGTCTGGGAGCAGCTTTCCGGCGCAACGGTACGGATTGAACCTTTAAATACGCAAGGGTCGGCGGTTTCGTTTATGGCGCCCTCAGACTATTATACCGAAGATCAGGGCTCGCTGATCAGGTTAACAGTGGTTGACGGCAAGGGACAGCGGGACAGCCGGGAAGTTAAGGTCAGGACCGCCACAAGAAGACACGCGGCGCTCTGGGGCGACAGCGCTGAGGCCGATTGTCTCAGCGGAGAGTGCGCGAGGACGCTGTTGCCCTGGGCGGCAAATAATTAGATCTGGTTATTTGCCGGAAAGAGGCGGCAGCCGCACGAAAATCTGTCATCTTTTTTTATTTGGCGCGAACCTTGGCAAGGATGCCTTTCAGTTCCGTGATTGCCTGCGCGTAATTGTCGCTTCCGAACACTGCGGAGCCGGCGACAAAAATATTTGCACCTGCCTGGGCCACCGCCTCAATGGTTTTGCAGCTCACCCCGCCATCGATTTCGATTCCGGTTTTAAGCCCTTTTTCGTCGATTCGACGTTTGAGGGCGCGAATTTTTTCAAGGGTCGAAGGGATAAACGATTGTCCGCCGAACCCGGGATTCACACTCATCAGCATTACAAGATCCAGGTCTTCAAGGATATAATCCAGGGTGTCCAGTGAGGTTGCCGGGTTGAGGACTGCACCGGCCTTTTTCCCCAGTTCCTTGATCCGGTGGATCGTTCTATGAAGATGGTCACAGGCCTCAACATGGACGGTGATCCAGTCGGCTCCTGCCTCGGCAAATTGATCAATATATTGGTCCGAATTCTTGATCATCAGGTGCACGTCAAGGGGCAGATCGGTAATTTTTCTTACAGCTTTGACCACCAGCGGGCCGATGGTGATATTGGGAACAAAATGGCCATCCATGACATCAACGTGAATTACGTCAGCCCCTGCTTTGGTTACCGCGTCAATATCCTCCTTCAGCCGCGCAAAGTCGGCGGAAAGAATTGACGGGGCGATCATATCCCGTATCATTATTTGTCTCCTTTGTTTTCCTCGTTTTCAGGACTGTCGTTGGCAGGTTGTGGTGTTTCTGAACCGCCAACCGAGACCAGAACATAGTTTGCCGATTTGATGTATTTCCTGGCGGCCGCAAGAACCTGTTCAGCGCTGACAGCGTTTATGCTGCTGATATATCGTTTACCAAAGTCCTGCCCCATTTTATAGGTTTCGTTCAAGGCCATTTCCATTGCCTGCGACCCATGGGTCTGGAGGCTCATTTCGTATTGACTGGTGATCAGGTTTTTGGCTTTCTGTAATTCTGCGGCACTTATGAGTTCCTCTTGTGCCAGGTAAAGTTCTTTCCACACCGCCTTGATCGCGTCATCTTTCTTTTCCGGGCTGGTTCCAATGTAGATGCCAAAGGAGCCGGTGCCAAGGCCCAGCAGCGAAAAGGAAGAGAGGCTGTAGGCAAGACTCTGTTTATCACGAAGTTCCGTAAAAAGTCTGCCGCTCTGGCCGCTCAGAACCGTATCAAGAATTTCTAATGGATATCGATCAATGCTGTCCATGGATGTCCCAAGAAAGCCGATGATGATATGCACCTGTTCCTTGTCCCGGGCAATATTGAAAATTTCCGGGCGGGTCGGCGGGTCCGGCGCCAGAAAGCTTTCTTCCTCAATAGCCGGGACGCCGGAGGATAGCGGCTCCCAGGAGGAAAACAGGTTTTTTACGAGGTCACGGACCTCTTTTGCCTGGACATCACCGGCCACGGAAATAACGGCTTTTTCCGGAATGGCATGTTGTTCATAAATGGCTTTGAGATCATTGCTGGTAAATTTTGCAAGAGCGGTTTCAGAGCCTACCGTGTTCAGGCTGTAAGGGTGTCCCTTAAAAAGCAGGCGGTTGAATTCCCGAAAGGCAAGAGAGGGAAGAGAGTCTTCCTGAAGCTTGAGTTGTGAGAGGAGTTCCGGACGAATTTTTTCGGTTTCCTGAGGATCAAATGCCGGAGTCAGGATTACATCGCGCACCAGTTCCATGCCCGGCACAAAAAAGCGGGAAAGAAAATCAGCCTTTATGCCAAAGGTGTTTTTTCCGTTAAAACCGCTTATGCTTCCGGCCATATTCCCTATCTTTACTGCGAGTGCGTGGGTCGAAAGGTCCTTTGTGCCTTTGGGGAGAAGCTCGCTGATAAAGGTAAAAGCACCGTTTTTTTCAGGGGTTTCGCTTAGAAGTCCTCCAGGGAAAACGACTCTTACCGCAACCGTTGGAATATCGGGGTCTTCCCTGACCACCAGCGTGATGCCGTTTTTTAATTTGAAAAAATGCTCATTGGGCAGATAGCTGTTGAGTATAAGTGAGGGGGGAAGGCTGTTTCTGGCAGCTTCATCGGCTCGCAGTATAATTTCTGCAAGGAGTTCGTTGTTCAGGGTAATTTCTGAATTTGCTGGAACCAGCACACCGGTGGTGAGATGATTACCGGTAAAATAGGTTGAGGCGACGCGAATAATGTCTTCTTGGTCGACTGCCCGGATTTTTTCCAGATACTCGTCTTCGCGGGGGTCTCCGGATAAAAATTCAAATGAGCCCAGCATTCTCGCCTGTCCCTCGACCCTTTCCAGATTAAACACAAAGTCGCTTTCAAGGTTGCGTTTGGCCCGGTCAAGCTCTTCATCGGTTACCTCGACATATTTAATCTTAAAAATTTCTTCAAGGGCCGCTTCAATTGCGGGGCCGGCCTTTTCGGTATCCACGGTGGCGGTTACTTCGAAAAGACCGGGATCATGGGGGGTGAAGGCGCTTGCATTTATGCTGTAGACAAGTTGTTGTTTATTCCTCAATTCATTATAGAGGCGCGAGGTTTCGCCCTGGCCCAGAATCTGGGCAATAACGTCCAGAACCGCGGAGTCCGGGCTGTTGAAGCGAGAGATGGGCAAGGCCAGAGCAAGATGACTCTGGTTGATATCGTCTTTAATTGCATAAAACCGATGCGCTGTCTGTTCCGGTTCCTGCGGCAGGTGGTTTGGTTGAGAGCCGCCGGCAGGGAGACCGCCCATCAGGTTTTTTACCGAGCTGAACACCGATTCCGCCTTAACGTTGCCAACCACAACCACGGTAAAGTTTTCCGGATGATAATGTTTATCTATATAAGTCGTTATGTTTTCCTGGGTAAAACCGGAGACGCTCTCCGTGGTGCCGATTACCGGTAATTTGTAAGGATGGGTGGTGTAGGCGCGGGACAGGAGTTCCTGAAAAAGTTTGGTGGTCGGCCGATCATTTCTCATGCGGATTTCTTCGAGCACAACGAGTTTTTCGCGTTCCAGTTCCATGGGGTCGAAGGTTGAGTGGAGGACCGCATCAGCAAGGACATCCATGGCAAGTTCCCAATACCGGGCCGACAAAGTTGCGTGGTAAACCGTATATTCAAAAGAGGTATAGGCGTTGATCTTGCCGCCGGCCTCCTCGATTGCTGCGGCAAGGCCGCCGGGCCCGCGGGTCGGCGTTCCCTTGAAGATCATGTGTTCAATCAGGTGGGTAATTCCCCCCTCATCCGCCGCTTCATAAACACTTCCGGCTTTGACCCAGATCTGGACGGTGGCCACATTAACCCCGGGTGTTTCCTTAACAATAACAGTAAGTCCGTTTTCAAATTGCCTCTTTAAGAGGTGCGGCTTGAGTTCTGTTGCCATGGTTTCCTGGATGGTAAGGGTTAAGGAGGCAAAGGCTAAAAGTATACAAAATACTATCTGAAGACCCCCGGTTTTCATCGGAAATTTACTCCTTGCTTGTAATAAGAATTACTTCTTTAATTGATCCATTTCAGGATAGAGTAATCATTAAATTAAATAATGGCGATCGGCGCGACTTTTCGCCGATAGAAAAATAATGCTGTACCTGCGACAATCATCACTGTGCTGAGCAGCTGGCCCATGGTCAGGGGACCCAGAACAAAACCCAAATTGGCGTCGGGCTCACGGAACAATTCAATAAACCAGCGGAAAATGCCGTACAGAATCAGATAGAATGAAAGCATTGTGCCGGAGGGCCATTTACGGTCTTTAAGAATCCAGAGAATCGTAAACAGAACCACGCCTTCGAGAAAACACTCATACAATTGCGAGGGGTGTCTGGGATAAGGCCCGCCTCCCGGAAAAACCATTGCCCACGGAACATCGGTGGTTCTGCCGAAGAGTTCGCCGTTAATGAAGTTGCCGATTCTGCCAAGGCCGAGACCGATGGGAGTGGTGACAGCATAGACGTCGGCGCCCTCCCAATAGTCGAGTTTTTTGAGTTTTGCATAGACATAGCCGCTGACCACAATGCCGATGAGCGCCCCGTGAAAAGACATGCCGCCATGCCAGGTGGCCAGTATCTCGAGAGGGTTTTCCATATAGTATGAAAAATTATAGAACAATACGTAGCCCAGGCGGCCGCCCAGCACCAGACAGATGATCAGCATCATATTGATGTTTTCAAAATGGGCTTCGAGTTTTTTGAGACCGCGTTTCTGTATCTGGTGTCTGACCAGGAAATAGGTGGCCATGAAACCCATAACATACATCAGGCCGTACCACCGAACCTGAAGCGGGCCGATACCGATGATAACCGGGTCTATGTGGGGATAGGAAATCATTTTATCCGGACTTGTAGGTGTTATTTAATTTTGAGGAAAAGTAAGGTTTGTCGGTCTCGTATTTATGCCTTGTGGGTAAAAAGCCCGAGACCGACGCGAGGTCCACCGAAATCTTAACGAAATCTTGGGCGATAATTCAACCGCTTACCTTTTGTGAATTCATCACAGTTCAATTATCATACGTCTGTCTGGTTGTCAAACTGAAGTGATTACCGAGAACATTAACAGGAGTAACCGGTGCAGCGGAAAATAAAAATCAAAATAATTACCCTGAATGCGCGATTCACCCATTCGGGGCTGGCCCTGTTTTATGTCCGCAATGAAATCAGCAAAAGGCTTGACGCGGCTGATACGGAACTCTGTCAATTTACCATTAATGATCCTTATTATGAAACACTTCTTAAGGTAACCGAAAGGAATCCGGAAATAATTATGTTTTCGGTTTCCACCTGGAATGTTGATTACACGTTGCGCCTGGTGCGGGATATAATCACCGCCCTTCCTGGGACCAGGATTATTCTTGGCGGACCGGAAGCAACTTTTATGGCAGCAGGCGCCTTTCCTGAGGGCTGCACAATTGTCCGCGGCGAAGTCGAAGGGCTTGAGGACGGATTTTTTCAGGATCTTGCCAAGGGATGCCTCGGCACCGAGTATATAGCGCAACCGGGCAAGCCTTATTCTTATCCGTATGAAGAAAAAGATTTTGTAACCCACCTGCGGAACCGTTCTGTTTATTATGAATCATCCCGGGGCTGCCCGTTTTCCTGTTCCTATTGCCTCTCAGCAATAGGGCGAAAAGTATACAATAAGGGAATTTCTGAAGTTAAAGCTGAACTTGATCGGATTCTAGCTCATAATCCAAAATCCTTACGGTTTGTTGACCGGACCTTTAATGCCAGTTCGGAGCGCGCCCTTGAAATCTGGAAGCACCTCGCCGCCCGGAAGACTCAGACGGTTTTTCATTTTGAAATCGCCCCGGACCGCTTTACCGAAGAGATGTTTGTTTTTCTCGAAACCATCGAGCCTGGCCGCTTTGATTTCGAGATCGGCATTCAATCGACAAACCCTGAAACCCTCAAGGCGGTGCACAGGAGCATGGATCTGGATGCTGCGGCAAAAAATATCTCCCGCCTGGTTGGGCTGGATAACATCCATCTGCATGTGGATCTGATTCTCGGGCTCCCATATGAAACAGTGGAGACCTTCCGGCAATCGTTTAATGACGTCTTCCGGATGAAGCCCCATTATATCCAGATGGGACTTCTCAAGATTCTCCCCGGAACACCAATCTCTACTGCGGACGACTATGGGCTGGCAGCCTGCCGGAATCCTCCCTATCAGATTCTGAAAACAAGGTGGATGTCCCATGAAACCCTTGCGGATCTCTACTGGTTCGGTGAGTGTGTCGAGGCATTCTATAACAAGAAATTCTTTAGAAATGTTTGTAATTATCTTGGTGCAACAGAACAGAATCCCTTTGCTGTCTTTAAGGCATTGGCGGAATTTGCCCGGGCGCGGGGTTTTTTTGATCTTGCCAAGACCCAGGAATTTATGAATGCAATTCTTGTCGGGTTTACAGCAGAAAGGCAGGACCGGGCGGTGATTGTCGAGCTCCTGAGGTTTGACTGGCTCAAGAGCGGCCACCGGTTTCTGCCTGAAATTCTGGAAGACGAACCCATCAAAAAAATAAAGGATGATTTAAGAAAAATGCTGCCCCAGAGTCTTGCGCCTTTTTATGATTATGCAAACCGCGACGAGTTTTTCAAGAAGGGGATGTTTTCACGGTTTTCCGGGCCGGCTCTCCGGGCACTGGGTTTAAGTGAATACAATGCGGCAGGCTGGGTTGTATTTTTTCCCGAGCAGGACCCGGGAATCTCGAAAGGATGTTCAACCGCCCTGCTGGTCGAAGATCAGACTCCTATTTCTTGAGCGCTTCGGCAACTGCACCCAGAAGCTCTGTTCTATCAAAAGGTTTGGTGAATGTTTTTCTTGCGCCGATTTTCTGGGCGAGCTTGAGATAATTGTCCGGGCCAACCCTGCCGCCGCCGGAAATTGCAAAAATGGTTAAATTCGGATAATCGCGCCGGAGCTCCATGATTGTTTCGATGCCTTCTTTTTCCGGCATGATTATGTCGGTTATCACCAGGTCGTAGGGGTTTTCCCTGAAGAGCTTCATTGCTTTGGCTCCGTCTGCGGCTTCGTCAACTTCATAACCGGCCCTTTCAAGCATTTCCCGGAGCATGGTGCGAACCTGAACATCATCGTCTGCAATGAGTATCCGGGCCATAAGTTTTCTCCTGTTTTTTTAATTCCAAGGCCTGCCTGATGGTTTCGGCAAGCTCTGTTGTTTTGATGGGTTTAGTTAATATATGATATATTCCTGCCTGTTGTGCATCTTTTTTTATAATTTTTTCTCGATGACCGGTAATCATTATAACCGGAATATCGGGACTGAACCGTCTGATTTCCTGAATCATTTCAATGCCATTCAGCTCTGGCATAACGAAATCTGTGAGTATCAGGTCAAACCCATCGGGGTTTCTTTTGAAGGCGTCAAGGGCCAGAGTGCTGTCATGATAGGCTGAGACCGTATAGCCGAGTTTGGTAAGCAGGGTCTGGCTTAAAAGAACCAGCGCCTCCTCATCGTCAACATACAGTATGTGCCCCGTGCCTCGGGGGATGAATGGAATAGTGCGGGTTTTTTCGGCGTTTTTTTCAGCCTTGTAGCTCGGCAGATATATTTCAAAGGATGTTCCGGTGCCGGGCGCGCTTTTCACGGTAATGGTTCCTTCCAGAGAGGTGATAATTCCGTGAACCACAGAGAGTCCAAGCCCGGTTCCTTCATCGACAGTCTTGGTTGTAAAGTAAGGCTCGAAAATTTTGGTCTGGGTTGTCTCGTCCATTCCTGAACCGGTGTCATGCACGGTGAGTTTTATATATTCGCCAGGATCTACCAGCTTTCCGACATCTTCAGACTTATCGGTAATTATCGCGGTTTCCAGGAGAACCTCGATTGTGCCGCCGGTTTCTTCCATGGCCTGGGCAGCGTTTGAACAGAGATTAATCAGGAGCAGATGAATTTGTTCGGGTGCCGCTGAAATCAGTCCGCAATCCACTATATGCTGTTTGAGTTTTATGTTTGGCGGCAACGAGGAGGCGAAGAGTTTGAGCCCTTCTTTGATGATTAAATGGATCTGAACAGGAATGATCAGGCCCTCGGTTTGCCTGCTGAAGAGAAGAATCTGGTTGACCAGGTCTTTGGCCCGGTTTGCGGCAATAAGCACCTGATCAAGATCATTCCATGTTCTTGAGTTTTTATTAACATCGGTCTTGGCCATTTCGGCATAGCCAAGGATCGCTGCGAGTATATTGTTGAAATCATGGGCAATGCCGCCGGCAAGGGTGCCCACGGCTTCCATTTTTTGCGCCTGCCGGAGTCTGGCGTCAAGGATGGCGGTATCCTCCTGCCGTTTTTTTCTTTCGGTGATATCGCGAATAACCGAAACCGCACCCCATTTATTGCCGATTTTGAGAGATGAGACCGAAAACTCAACAGGAAAAATCGTTCCGTCTTTTTTTATGGCGTTTAATTCCAGGGTGCGGCCGATGAAATTGCCTTTTCCCGTTTTTTGGAAAGTTTCATAGCCATTTTTAAAGCCATCTTCATAGGCATGTAAATATATTTTCGGAACGATCAGGTCATGGGGGTTCTGCCCATAGGCTTCTTTTCGGGAAAACCCGAAAATTCGAGTGGCGGCATTATTCCAGAAGGTGATCTTGCTGGTGCCGTCAATCATAATGATGGCTTCTTTGGCGGTATCGGTAATCGCCCGATATTTTTCTTCGCTTTCCCGGAGCGCGTCTTCCGCCCTGATTCTTTTGATTATGCCGGCAACAACCCCTGCGGCTGCAAGCAGGGTGTCTTCAGCCCTTTGGTCGCGAGGGCTTCCTTCGTTGGTATAGAGGGTGAAGACACCGAGTAACTCCTGATCAGCGGAAATAATCGGCACACAATAATGCCCGTGGGGCTTGATGCCTTCAAACTGATTGTCATGCCGGTCATCAATGCAGTCGGCAAACACCACTTCGGATGACTGTGCCGCTCGGCCGCAGAGGCATGTTCCGAACGGCACCCGGGCGCAGATTTCATGCAAGGCCGGGGCAAGGCCTTTATCTGCTTTTAACACCAGGACGTCCGGCTCGTCTTCGACAAGCAGGGCAGCGCCGATGGATTTGAGCCCCATCCAGGGAAGGGATGTTACAAGGTTTATGAATTTTTCAAGAATTTCGGTGATTGACGATGTCTCAATGGACAGCAGCAGGAGTTTGTTGAGTACCTCCTGGGTTTCGTGGTCACGACGGACCTCATTTTGGGCTTTTTTAAGTTTTGTTTGCAGTTCTTTCTGGGTTACCGCATGAATTATTGAAGCGGCAAGGCGCTTGTCGGCTTCGGGGTTAACAACATCATAAAAACCGGCGTCAAATGCGGCAGACAGGTTTTTTGCTGATGTTTCTTCCGTTAACAGGATAATCGGAGCAGACCCACCGAGTGTTTGAAGATGTTCTGGGAATTCCTTGATTGAAAAGTTGTCCAGATCAGCATTGCAGAGGATTATATGCAGTTTTAGCCGGATTTTTTTTACAGCGGCGACATCAAGGGATTCAAGATGTACGAAATGAGGCTGGAAGAGGGCCCGTGAAAGCTCTTTGTCAAGGCGGGCCAAAGAGGGTTTCTTTTTGCTTACAACTAAAATATTTAGTTTTTTTCCCACCCGATCTAATCCCCGCCTTTTTCAAAAATCCATTTTTTAATCGTCTCGAAGACAATTTCGCGTTTTATGGGTTTGGAAATATAATCATTCATTCCCGCAGCAAGACATTTTTCCCGGTCGCCGGTCATGGCCTCGGCGGTCATCGCAATAATCGGCAGGTCTGAAAAACCGTTTTTCCTGATTGTCTGAGTAGCCTCAATGCCGTCCATCACCGGCATCTGGACATCCATGAGTACCAGGTCGTAGTTGTTTGCAGATACCTTTTCAACAGCGATCTTGCCGTTTGGCGCCAGGTCAACCTTGTAGCCGGCCTTTTCAAGTAAACGAGTCGCAAGCTTCTGGTTTACAAGGTTATCTTCAGCAAGCAGAATGGAAACATTGTGTTTCATCTCCTCGTTTAAGGCGTGCGAAGTAATAATGCGTTTGTCTTCCTGGAGGCTTTTTTCGTCAAGGCCCAGGAGATGTCTGATGGTCTGCAGCAGGCGGGTTCTTCTCACCGGTTTCGGTAAAAAGGCGTTGAAGCCAACCTGCTGACATTGCTTGGAAATTCTTTCGGCGGTTGAGGAAAAAGCCAGAAGCGGCAGATTGACAAAACCGATGTCCTTTCTTAATTCCTCTGCAACTTCAAAACCATTTTTAAATGGCATTTGAATATCAATAATCGCCAGATCAAACGGCCTTTGCTCCTGCAGGGCGGTTTTGAGTAAATCAAGGGTTTCCCTGCCGTCGGCAGATTGGGTAACCTCAATGCCGGCATTGACCAGAAGGTGTCGGATGATCTCGAGCTGGTTGAGATTATTATCAACCACAAGAATCCTTTTACCTTTGATTTGAACAGGTTTTGGACGAGTAACCGGGTTTTGGGACGCAACACCGAGCCAGCAGGTAAAATGAAAGGTGCTGCCGTGGCCGACCTCGCTTTCGACCCAGACATCGCCCCTCATTGCGGCGGAGATTTTTTTACAGATGGAAAGCCCTAGCCCGGTGCCGCCGTATTTTCTTGTGGTTGAGCCGTCCGCCTGCTCAAAGGCCTCGAATATCTTTTCGTGTTTTTCCTTGGGAATACCGATGCCGGTATCTCGAATGGCAATATGGAGATTGATTTCTTTTTCGTTGGCCGTCTCAACCCGGGCGGAAATCTCTATCTCTCCTTCTTCTGTGAATTTCGGGGCGTTGCCCACCAGGTTGGTAATCACCTGCTTGAAGCGATGCGGATCGCCGGCAACCAGGGATGGAAAGTCATCATCAACGTTACATAAAATTTCAATGGGTTTATTTTCGATTCGTATCTTTACAAGTTCCGCTATATCGTACAGGGCAATCTCAGGATCAAAATCAATGGCTTCAAAATCCATTTTTCCGGATTCGATTTTTGAAAAATCAAGGATGTCATTGATCAGCGCCAGTAAGGTTTCGCCGCTGTGTTTGATGGTTTGTGCGGAGTCTCGCTGTTCTGGATTCAAGTCGGTATCAAGGATCATGTCGGTGAAGCCGATGATACCGTTCATCGGCGTCCTGATTTCATGGCTCATGGTCGCCAGAAAGACGCTTTTCATCTTGTTTGCCTCTTCGGCAATGCCTCTTGCTGCGTCAAGCTCCTTGTTCTTTATTTCAATGTTTTTGGCGTATTCCTCGACTTTCTGAAGGGCGGCTTCGGTTTCGTCCTGCGCCTTGGCCAGTTCAAAAGACATTTCTTTTTCACTTTCCAGGACGGTTATCATGGCGCGGTTCATTTCATTGGCTTCTTCCTCGGCGTGTTTATAGTCGGAAATATCACGGACCTCGACAATAACGCATTCTTGATCACTGTTTTGCAATGGCGCCAAAGAGTATTCCAGGTAAGCGCCTCCCCATTGTTCAACAATGATGTCGGACAGTTGGGACTCCAAAACAAATGAAAGCTTTTCTTCACAGTTTGTCGCCCAGCCTTCAGTGATGAGTTCGGAAATTTTCCGATTGAGGAGGTCCGGGGTCTGTTGCCCGTATATCTGGGTGGCAATGGCATTATGAAAAAGAATCGTGCCGTCTTTTCTCAGCAGGAAAACAGGATGGATAAAGGAGTTTAGTATGTCCATTCTTTTAGGCTATGAACCTGACTTGTTTGGGAAATCCGCGGCAAAGATTTCGTTCTGGTAAGCAGAACGCCTTCGTTCTTTTCGATTTTACATGATTATATAATGTTATCAAAGGTTTTTTGTTTTTAGGCCGGGGCCGAGGGAGGAGGTCCGGTCAAGGTCTTTGGCAGGAAGGGCGGTTACCCGGAAAAGACCAGAGCCGAATAGGACCTTGAGCGGGTGACGGGACTATGATAGAGGTTTTGTGCCCTTGAACAGCGCTCCGCTGGTGTATTGGGAGGTGCGCATGGGGGTTGCTCCAAGAAATTCAATATGAAGAAAACCGGTTTTTTTCATGAGATTCAGTTGATCCCGAACCGGGATCGTGCCGCCTATTCATTGTGACCAGGCTTCAAGGCTTCCCACTAGAGAGGAGGGCAATTCTTTTTCAAGGACAATGTCGGCAAACTGCAGCATGGCCCCGGGTTTAAGAGTCCGGTAAATTTCTTTAAAAAGTTTTTGTTTGCAGGGCGATAGATTAATTACACCGTTTGAGATAACAAAATCAAAGGTGTTGTCATCGTAAGGGATATCGTCGGATTCAACCTGTTTGATTTCAATGTTTGAAAATGGAGTTTTTTCCAGATTTTTTTTGGCGCGCGCAACCATTTCAGCGGTCAGATCAATGCCGCAAACCCGGCCCTCTATTCCGGTGAGATGGCTGGCGATCATCAGATCAAAACCCGCCCCGCAGCCAATATCAAGAACCGAACTGCCGGGAGGGATGTGGCTGATTGAAAAGGGATTCCCAACCCCGCAAAAAGAGTTAATCAACTCAGGTTTAATGGTTTTGAGAAAAGAAGAATCATATCCCAGGGACTCTGCTCCGGCCTTACCTGTCAGGTATTTAAATTTTCCTTCTGCTGATTGTGACACTGCAATATATTTTTTCCTGATAGCTTGACGAATCTCAAGGAGTTCTGCTGATGTAAAAGAATCCGGGTCGGCCTGCCTGCTTTGAAAAGAATCTTTGTTGGAAATGCAAGTCGTCTTAATGGTCTGATCATTGTCCCGGCGCCCGCCGGAGGTATCCGAGGGAGGTCAACAGTTTGAATTGAGCGGTTTTTTTATTTGTTGGGACATTGTAAAATCTCCAGCAGATCAAGCGCGGGGCTAATTATTAAACAGTGAAAAGATAATTAAACCGACACTTAATGCAGTTGTGCCGTATAAAATTCTCATATTCCAAGGATTTGAGTCCTGGCGTTTTTTATATGTCTGATAAAAGGCAAAACTTAAGAATACAATTGTCGCGCCCAGGAAAAACCATTTATATTTTGAAAACCACACCGACAGGGTGAAACTTCCCAGGCCGAAACTGGCCAGGAGCATGGGAAGCTGTCAGCAGAAAGCATAGGCCAGCGCTGTAGTGACGGCGCCGCCGCTGGCGATTTTTTCCTTCATTTTGTCTCCTTTAGCAATCGTATCTTGTTGCTGCCGTTTCCCGACGCCTGCATGGTAATCTTTCCTTCGCGGGCAAGTTTACTTATTATGAAGATAACACTGTCACGGGTAAGATTAAAACGATCGGCAATTTCATCAGGGTCGGCCTTTTTCTGGTGAACCACAAAATCGATCACCAGGCGCTCTATTTCTTCAAGCCAGTCATTAAACAGGTTTCGCAATTCCGGGGTGGAATAGGTTGCCAGCTCGTAAGTGTGGCTGATTGCGGCCATAACTTCCTTGCTCATCTCAATTGGATTCACGCCTGAATCCGTACATTGCTTGATTCAGTGTTCCACCATGTCGATGACCTGGATGTTTTCGCCACTGGAGGAAATAATGTTTTTCAGCAGTTTTTTCTTTTCAGTGTCACTGAGATTATCCAGCAGGGACGCGAGCAATTGACCAAGAAGTTCTTTTTTCTGAGTAGTATTTAATTGTGAAATGGAGTCGTTGTTCATGCTTGTCCTGTTCATAATTCTATTGAAGCAATGCATCTATTGCGTCTTTTAATTCATCAAAGTTTATGGGCTTCGTGTATCTTTTAATAATCGTTCCTTCCTGGTTAATAACTATTGTTTCAGGGATTC
>JAHJJF010000111.1 GCA_018823135.1 Pseudomonadota bacterium | reverse complement strand
TTTTACACTATTTTTGTGTATTTCTGTAGAATTTTTTTATCAATGTCTTCTTATGATATTATAGAATTTATATGCCAAATGTGATGAACTGATATTTATGTCCTGTGGTATAAAGGTGGATACTTGATTATGAATGCTTCTTGAAAAGCCCAAGCCTGAATTATCGCCGCCAATTTGCTTTTGGTGGACCAAAAAGTTAGAAGCGACATCGGCCCAGGTTGTTCTTCAGCATAACGTCGGACGAATGGCAGACAGCAAGGTCTGACGATTAACAGACACGTGCTCCGGGACTCGCAAGGCTCGCTTGCCAGGAAGTCTCGTTACTTGCGTTTATCTTATAGATACTGAAAAAAGTTGAAGCCCCCCTGGGGTGGAGAGTTCTGGAAATGAATAACGAAACGTTGAAATTGATTTTGTATTGGTCTGGTCTATTATTATTTCTTCTGATTGAACTCTCTTTTTCCTATCGAGCTTCCAGGTATTCGAAAATAAGGCGGTGGCTGGCCAATATCCCCATATCAATCATCAGCGGCGTGATGTATTACATGCTGTATGCGGGCCTCCTTGCTTCGGTGTTCACTCTAATCGAAACCGATAAGCTAGGAATGCTCAATAATCTTGGCCTGTCATTCGGCTGGCGGGTGTTTTTCGGGATACTTCTTCTGGATTTTGTCATTTATGTGTGGCACCTGTTGAATCATGAGATGCCATTGCTCTGGCGTTTTCACAGAGTGCACCATTGTGATCTGTATATGGATGTGTCAACAGCTGTCAGGTTTCATCCCGGTGAGATTCTTTTGTCCGGCCTGGTTCGTTTGATGGTGATCTATTCATTCGGGATACCTTTGTTCGCCTATGTTCTGTTTGAAGTTCTTGTCAATATTGCAATCCAGTTTCACCACAGCAGTATAAAAATCAACCCTGCTTTCGAAAATCTCTGGCAGCTTCTCTTCGTCCCTCCTTCCATGCATCGCATACATCATTCCGTGAAAATCAAGGAAAGGGATTCAAATTACGGCGTAATATTTTCCTTATGGGATCGTTTCATCGGCACTTTGACTACTGGAATAGACCAGAAGGGCATCGTCACCGGCATTGGCTCACACCGAAAGTTCGAGAAGCTTGGTCTGAAGGATTTGTTGCTGATGCCCTTTACCAAAAAGAGTCTTTAACGTCAGCTTTGATAATTAATTTGTAAATCCTCTGGCTACCGGGAAGGTCCCCGGCAAATCCTCACGGCGCTCGCTTGAATCAATCTATCTTTGTAACTTATCGAATTACTGTGATTTCTTTTTGCGGAGGACGGCATGTTCATTATAAATTTGACAGTTGTTCAACTATTCTTAACAATATTTCTATGCATTTGAAATTGTGGATTTTTGAATTTCTAATAATAAAACGTGTTTAATGTATAAATCGATACTGGCAAGGTTTTTGCTTGTATGTCACACCAGGTGTTTTGATTTTAAAGGTTAGAAACTCTAAAGAGGTGGCATCAGTGACGGTTCGTCATGCTGGAAATAAAGCAGGCGTAAATCAGCAGTCGGGTATTAGAGAGCCAAGGATTTTTGCTGAGAGGCGGAATAGATCCGGCAGGCGATTCTCAGACGGGGAAAAGAACCCCAAAGAGCAACTGAGTTTTCTGCAGATGGTTATCGAAGGAATTTCCGATCCGATTGTCATGATTGGTACGGATTTCCGCGTAAAGCTGATGAACAAGGCCGCGCTTGATTTTTCCCAGGTTGCTAAAAGCACTCAGAAACGGACCATGAAATGCCATAAGCTTTTTTTTGATTTGGACAGGCCCTGCGATGGCGAAGGGCATTTCTGTCCATTTCTTGAGGTATTGGAAACCGGAAAGCCTGTCACCATAGAGAGAGAACATCAGGTTTCAAACGGCGAGATTCGGACTTATGAGATTCTGGCATCACCTCTTATCCGTGAAGATGGTTCTTTTATGGGTATTGTTGAATCATTACGAAATGTTACTGAGAGGAAGTTCGATGAGGAAGTCCTGCAAGAAGGGCATGATTTTCTGGAAATGCGTGTTCAGGAACGCACAACAGAACTATTGAAAAGCAATAAGGACCTCGAACGGGCTAAGGACGAAATTCTTTTTGCCAAGGATCAGGCGGAATTGCTTTATACGGTGGTGCCCAGCGCGATTTTCACCGTGGATACAGAAAGGAGAATCACCAATTGGAATAATAAGGCCGAGAGAATAACCGGCTATTCTCCGGAAGAAGTGCTCGGCAAGGAATGCACGCTTTTTTCCCGTCACCCTTGCGCTGAACGATGCGGACTGTATTCGGATCAAATTAAAAAACCGGTTATCGGGGCAGAATGCATTATACAGACAAAAGACGGCAGAAAATTAACCATCAATAAGAATTCCGACCTGCTGCACGATAAAGATGGAAATGTTATCGGCGGCATTGAAAGTTTTGAAGATATTACCAAACGAAAGGAAATTGACCTTATTCTCCGCACTGAACGTGATAAGTTCAAGGGCATGTTATCGGTTATGGGGCAGGGAATGCATATCATGAATCACGAATATATCATTGAATATCAGAATGATATATTGAAAAAAATTTTCGGTGATAAAATTGGGCAGAAATGTTTCGACGCCTATATGAATCGCGACAAACCCTGTGATGTCTGCCGAATGTGGGACGCCATGGAATCTCAGGAAATACAGCGGACTGAGGTACTGATGTCCGATAACCGCCACTATGAACAGAGCTGTGCGCCTTTTACCGATGTTGACGGCCAGAATAAAGTACTCATTCTGCTTCGGGATACCACGGAAGAAAAAGCACACCACGCGGAAATCATGAGGGCAGGTCAATTGGCCGCAATCGGCGAACTTGCGGCAGGCGTTGCGCACGAAATCAATAATCCGATAAACGGCATCATCAATTATGCGCAAATTTTACTGGATTCCAGGGAGTCGAAAGTTTCTGAGTCAAGCGATTCAGGGGAGGCCTCAAAAGATATAAATGAAGATTTTTTGGACAGGATTATCAGGGAAGGTGAAAGAATATCCTTTATTGTCGGCAATTTACTGTCTTTTGCGCGGCAACAGGATGATGAAGTCGATGAGGTCAGAATACACGGTGTTATTGATGATGCCCTTGCTCTTGTACGGCACCAGCTTTCAAAAGACGGGATTATTTTATCAATCAATATTGAAGAGGACATCCCGACAATCCATGTGAATCCGAAACAGCTTCAGCAGGTGTTCCTTAATTTGATTCGGAATAGTTATTACGCATTGAATAAGAAATTTAATGGTAAGAATGAAATGAAACGGCTTGATATTTGCGTTCTGGCTGTGGAACTTGAAGGGATTTCTTACGTCAGGACAGTTGTTAAGGATTTGGGCTGCGGCATTCCAAAAGCAATTAAAGAGCAGATATTTGAGCCGTTCTTTTCTACTAAGGAGGTAGGCGAGGGGACCGGCCTTGGCTTGAGCATTAGCCGCGATATCATCAAAGGATTTTCTGGTTTTTTAAGGGTCAGAAGCAGGGAAAATGAGTTTACAGAGATGACTGTTGATCTGCCGGTACACTCATTGAGTAATTAGGGGAATAACGTGTTAACTTCAGGATATCAAACTGAAAAAAAGACTAATAGCGGAGAAACGACTGGCATGATGGATCTGCAAAAAAGTGAAAGCCGAATTTTGATTATTGACGATGAGGAAAGTCTGCGCCTGACATTCAAGACATTCCTGAGTCGGGAAGGGTACGGACCAATCGATGCCGTTGCTACTTTTGAGGAAGCAGCTGAAATTCTAAGAAAAAAAACCTTTGACTTGGTTATCAGCGACATCGTCCTGGAAGGTGCGTCAGGGATTGATCTTCTCCGGCAAGTGAAGGATGCAGGCCTTAAATGTCCGGTTGTAATGGTAACGGGATACCCGAATATTAATTCCGCTTCCGAAGCAGTCAGACTGGGGGCATTTGATTATCTTTCAAAGCCGGTAAAAAAAGATGATCTTCTCCGAGTTGCCCGCATGGCATTACAGCAGTATGGATTATGGCGGGAGAAAGAAAAACTTGAGGAAGAAAAGGACATTTACCGGCAGCATCTGGAAGCGATTTTCAGGAGTGTAAGGGATTTCATTGTTACCGTTGATACACAGATGAGACTCGTCGACATGAATAACCGGGCCAAAAAAAGATTTCAAAAAATAATGCCCAATATAGCAATCGGTGATCTGATCACTGATTTACCTGGACCTCTCGGGCAGATTTTTTTTGCGGATGCGGATGAGGTGCTGCGATCACGACATGAAGTCCAGGAACATCAGGTTGAATTTGATTTGTCAGGTGAGCAATCCATTTTCAGGATCAGCGCCGTACCATTGGAGGCCAGAAATGGCAGTTTTGAAGGTGTTGTCCTTGTCGCCCACGACGTGAGCCGCCTTGAACAGCTTGAGAAGATGGGGAAAAGAACCTTGTTTCATCGAATTATCGGAGGCAGCAGAGCTATGCAGCCGGTTTACACGATGATCGAAAATGTTGGTCATGTTGACACAAGCGTTTTGATCACCGGTGAATCTGGTACCGGCAAGGAACTTGTCGCAGAGGCGTTGCATGCTGAAAGCCCCAGGCGGGATATGCCGCTTATCAAAGTTGATTGTACCGCGATATCCGAGACTTTGCTGGAAAGTGAACTTTTTGGGCATAAGAAGGGGTCTTTTACCGGTGCCGACAGAGATCGTAAAGGGAGGATTCTGCATGCTGACGGGGGCACTCTTTTCCTTGATGAAATAGGCGATATTTCCCCCATGATGCAACTGAGGCTTTTGCGTTTTCTTCAGGAAAGGACCTTTTATCCTGTTGGGCAAGACCATCCGATTAAGGTTGATGTACGCGTTATTGCAGCAACCAATGCCGACTTGAAACAGCGGGTGAATAGCGGAGACTTTCGCGAGGATCTTTATTTCAGGTTGCGGGTAGTTGATATTCCTTTGCCGCCTTTGCGGGATCGTGATGGTGATCTTGAGCTTCTGGTTAAAAGTTTCCTCAAGCGTTTCAGCAAAAGGCTTGATAAGCAAATCACCGGTGTTTCCGACCAGGCGCTGCATATATTGTCGAGTTATAATTGGCCTGGAAATGTAAGGGAGCTTGAAAATGTCATGGAACGTGCAACGGTACTCTGTCACGGACCGACGATAACCACGGAACATATATCAGAGGAAATCGTCAGCTATTGCGCTACTCCAGGGAATGGTGCAATCTCGTCAGGTAAAATATCAAGTGAACCCATGCCTTTTTTAGAAAACATAGAGTCTGATAGCGAGACCGAACTTGAACGTATAATCAGTACATTAAAGATTGTAGATGGCAATAAAGCCAAGGCTGCACGCTTACTGGGAATAGACCGAAGCACCCTGTATCGGAAACTCCGACATTATGACCTTGATCCAATTAATATGAATTGATTTAAATAGTTATAATTATTGTAACGACCATGTTGAATAATTGTCGGCATCGAAAAAAACATGGTGTCGACAATTATTCTGTTTCTAACTTATTGAAATTATTCTGACTATAATTCTCGACCCTGCAAAAAAAATGCTCCATCGATGCGATGTGAATTATTCTTTTTGAAGATCCCTCCTCCAATTGCTCCATACTGATTCCTGTGGGTGTTAACGCTCATACCTTCTGTTCAACAATTATGTCGAACAGAAAAAGTGGGTCATCATTACTTATGAATATTCACAGTGTCTGTTGAGCTTTCTTTGTTGAAGCCTCCGTCAGCCTCATGTTTTCTTAAATATATATTTTTGTGTAAACCAACTTCGGTCTTGATCGACGTTTATCTGTGGTTTGTACAGGTGTTGCATTTGGGTGAATTGCTTAAAGATTAGTGTAATAAAAAGGCAAGATGCAACAGTTTTCAGTCACAAGTGTTGCGTAAATGTGTTGCAGGCAGCACTTGTGCGGCGCTGTGGCAGGCTATTTCGGAAAATAACAAGGACTTCGATAAAAGGCAGGCCCATGAGTGAAGATCTTAATCGCATTATTTTGATAACTACTTGAAAATGCGATATTTTTTTTATAATTCTCGGTTTTTTTTACTTCTTTAAATGTAAAGTTAAACAAATAAAACGTTTAAATAATTAAAAAATAAACTCAATAATATCTAGTAGTTATTCGGAATGTATATTAAAAGATTTTTTTGTGGCACGGCATATGCATTTTAAACAAATCAAGACAACACGGAAAGTAAATTTTAACGATAAAACAAATAGATAAGGAGGGAGTCATGAGTAATACAATGAAATTAGACGACCGAAAAATCCAGACAAGCGACGTTGAAAGTGCAGGACTTGATCAATTGACACATGGCACTTCTCAAGTAGGTATAGGAGTTATCATGGCAATGGCAGCTATGGTTGGTCTTTGGGGGTTTGCCTGCCTGATGGGTGGTTTGGTTAAGAGTGGCGGACCACTTGAGATGTTGCGCGGGTTTTTTACAGCAGTCATAGGTGGATAATAAGATGTCTGATAATATAAATGAAACAAATTCAAAAAAAGGATCGGGGGATACAAAAATGGAAAAAGCAATAGCCCAAGAAAGAACTGACGCAAAAAAAGGTTCCTGGATTTTGACTGCAATTGCGGGTGTTGGCGCCGCTATAGGCCTCTGGGCAATGGTAGCAATGGCTGTCGGGTTGAGCCGGGCTGATTGGCAGGTTTCGGAAATGTTTCGTCAATACATGGTTGCCATAGGAGTAATCAGGGAATTTGAGACCATGGTTGATTTCTATACACACATTAAAGGTATTGAGTATATCATCGCAGTTGCGTTCCTTGGAACGTTCCCAGTATTTTTTAAATACGTAAATCAGACCAAGGCGACAATAAGCGAATAATACCCATTTAAAGAGTATAAGCGGTATGCGCCGCTTAAAACAGGTCCGGGAGCTTTTGGTTCCCTGACCTGTTTTTTTGTCTGGATATTTCAGTAAATTATCAATGCTCGCAAAGTGTTTTATGAAAAAGAATTGTTCCTTATGGTATAGTTTTTTAAAATATTGACGGATTTTTGTGAACAGGAGAAAAACGTCGATTAAGTTTTAAATAGACATTTGACGGAAAGCAACTTTGCATTTACAGGCTTTACTGTCACCGAGCATTCATCCTACAATATAAAAGGAGGTAATGTGTCCAGATACGTTCGTAATTTCTTGATAATATTAATTTTAACCATAGCTGCCGTAGTGATCTTCAATGTGTGGACTATGGAGCAGCAGTTGCCATATATTGACTATACAACCTTTCTGACAAATCTTGAAAAAGGTGGAGTTAAGGACGTACACCTCAAGGGCGGACAGATCACCGGGCATGATTCATACGATCAGCCGTTTTCAAGTTTTTCTCCCGATACAACTAGTCTTGTTGCTAAGTTGCAGCTGAAAAATGTTGTAATATCTGCAAGTTCTGATAAGCCATCCCCTTTTTCTTCTTTTTGGACATCTGTTTTGCCTGTGCTTATTATCATGGCCGGCTGGATGTATTTTATGATACGCCAAAAAGGTGGGAGCGGGACTTCGGGTTTTGCTAAAAGTAAAGCCATCATCTCTTCGGGAAGTAAACCAAGCGTTACATTCGATGATGTAGCAGGAGTTCCTGAAGCAAAGGATGAATTGTTTGAAATAATAGAATTTTTAAGAAATCCGGAGAAATATACAAGACTTGGAGGGAGAATACCTAAGGGGGTTCTGCTTCAAGGTCCGCCCGGGACTGGTAAAACGCTTTTAGCCAAAGCTATCGCCGGTGAAGCCAACGTTCCATTTTTCAGTATAAGTGGTTCAGATTTTGTTGAGATGTTCGTCGGTGTTGGCGCTTCAAGAGTTCGTGACCTTTTTAAGCAAGCAAAAAAAAGCGCCCCTTGTATTATTTTTATTGATGAAATTGATGCTGTAGGGCGACTTCGTGGGGCCAGCAGTTCCCAGGGCGGGCAAGATGAACGGGAACAGACCCTGAATGCTCTTTTAGTAGAAATGGATGGATTTGGTACCGGTGATACTGTGATTCTTGTTGCTGCAACCAATAGGCCTGATGTGCTAGATCCGGCTTTATTGCGACCGGGTCGCTTTGATCGACAGGTGACAATTATGGCTCCTGATGTAAAGGGCCGTGAAGAAATACTTAAAGTATACGCCGATAAAATCGTTATGGCTGAAGTGGTACAACTTAAAGATATTGCACGGAATACCCCTGGTTTCACTGGAGCGGAACTCGCCAACCTTATGAATGAATCGGCGTTGATGGCGGCGCGAAAAGATAAACAATTCGTCGAGATGGCGGATGTTGAAGAAGCGAAAGACAAGATTCTTATGGGTGCGGAGAGAAAGGGGCTTGTTCTCAGTGAAAAGCAACGGCGGACAACAGCTTATCATGAAGCAGGCCATGCCATTATGGCCAAGCTGCTGCCTAATACAGACCCGTTGCATAAAATTACAATAATTCCCCGTGGCAGAGCGCTCGGGATGACGCAGCAGATGCCGATTGATGACAGACAGGCGTATTCGAAGGAATATCTTGTTAATCGCATTAAAATTCTCCTGGGTGGCAGGACTTCCGAAGAAATAGTATTTAATAAGTTTTCTACGGGGGCTAGTAGTGATCTTCAAAGCGCCACTGATATTGCGACAAAAATGGTTTGTGAGTGGGGCATGTCTGATCTTTTAGGCCCGAGGGCGTACACAAAGCCGGACCAAGGTTTTTTGGGGGGCGCTGGAACTCAAAGAATGTACAGTGAAGAAACCGCAAGCGCCATAGATAGAGAAATTAATAAAATTATTGAAGATTGCTACCAGGAGGCAATGATAATCTTGGAGGGGAAGATTGGCATGTTGCATCGACTTGCCGCTTTGCTCTTGGAAAAAGAAACAATCGGCCCGGATGAAGTTGAAGGAATTGTAGAAGACAGTGTGGGTTAATTCACTCACAACCTTTTCCTGCTTTCTCATGTGCTACAAATAAAACCCTGACAAAGTATGTTTATAAGTGCTTTAGTGGTTTGAGCCTAAAAGAAACAAAAGATCTCTTTCTTGAGAGTGGTGTGTAATTTTAATGCCAATTGCAATTTGTGGATGAAGTTTCTTATATATCATTATGTTACGCCTATAACGCGGAAGACATTCATGGAATTTGGTCTTGAGCAATAAAGGTATTGTTTGATATCTATGGAAATTGAGATGGATATCGTTGCATAAGTGTTGCATGCAACACTTATGCGCGCAACACAGGTGTTGCATGCAACACTTATTTGGTGGTGTCATCGTCGGTTAATCTGGACCACGCGAAGGTGTAATTGGAAAAAAATGAACGATAATTCATTTTTGAGAGCAATAAATTTCCTGTCCGCTAATTTTGGTAGGAATTTTTTAGCAATATTTTTTGAAAGACTTATTACGGGGACATAATCAGCTTCTGTTCCATCTAGAGCAAGAGCACAGGGCAATATCCCGACAACTATGTCTCAGGATTTGCCCTTTTTTATGTCGTAGTTGGTTGGGGAATATATTGAAATTGCATCAGTGTAATATTTTATAACATGCTGATATTTATAAATTTTATCGGTTATGGCTGTCGTTGGATGTTTCGTGTATAAACTTAAAGGGGCCTCTTGTGTACTTGGTATGAAATGTGCATAATTTGGCCTGAAACCCATTCATTGTTAGGGGATGAATTAGATTAAAAATTATTTAACCTTTTAATAATATTCATAGTTTGAGCTGGGATATTTTGAGGGAAATTAAACGCGATAGGATCGAAATATTTTTTTATAAATCTTTTTTTGAGGGGAAATACAATTTGCTTGGGGAAAAAACTGTCTATTGGAAATATTTTTATGGACTTAAGAATAAAAGGGGAACGGAAACAATTAAGGAGAAAGGTGAAAATGCAAACGTTTATTAGGATAGTGACGGGTGTAGCTCTAGTTGTAACATTTAGTTCATTTTGTCTGGCCCAAGATGATGGGGAAACGTCAGAAGGACCGGCAACGATTATTTTGGATAGTTTGGCCGAATATTACGAGCCTGTTCATTTTGATCATGCGTTACATATAGAGTTTTCAGAAAATGATTGTGCAAAATGTCATCATCACACTATCGGTACTCCAAGTACCGGAACAGGTAATTGTATTCTCTGCCACAAGTATGAAGCCACAGCAAAAATTGTCGCCTGTCGCGGTTGTCATCTTTCTGATCCTTATTCAGATGAAGGAAGAAAGATCGTGTCGGAAAGAGGCGAGATTTATCATAAGGACAAACCAAGCCTGAAAGGTGCATATCATCAGTTCTGTATTTCTTGCCATGAGGAAGTTGACGGGCCTTTTACCTGTGACGGGTGTCATCCTCGAACCGATAAAGGCGATAAATTTTTTCATTCCGGGATTTATGCACCGAAGCCTTCAGGCGATCATTCGGGCTCCGGACATTAAATTTCAAGTATACTTATAATTAAATAATCAGATATACATAAGAGGGGTATCGAATGAAAAAGCACAACCGAAGATCGTTACTAAAAGGAGGACTTGTTGGTGGTTTGCTTGGTGCCGTTGGGTTGAGTAAAAAGGCACATGCCGCCGGATCCTTTGAAGGCTATAAAGACAGGTACGGGATGCTGGTTGATTTAACAAGATGTGTCGGATGTAGATCATGCGAAGCAGCCTGTAACAAAGAACAGCAACTGCCCGCACCAGATAAGCCTTTTGATGATTTTTCCGTATTTGATGAAATTAAGCTTGGTCAGAAAAGACGGACAACTGAAAAAGCATATACAGTCGTTAATAAATATGAAGTAGAAGGTCATGATCGGCCGGTTTATCGCAAAATTCAATGTAATCATTGCAATGAGCCCGCATGTCTTACCTCCTGTTTTGTCAATGCTTATACGAAAACACCTGAAGGAGCTGTTATCTATAACTCTAAGGTTTGCGTGGGTTGCAGAACCTGTATGATAGCATGTCCCTTCTATATTCCGGCATACAGTTATTCCAGTGTTATAAATCCGGTAGTTAAGAAATGTATCATGTGTTACGACACGCGGCTGAAATATGGCAGACCCCCGGCATGCGCCGAGGCCTGTCCCCGAGAGACGCTTACTTTCGGGAAAAGAGAGGACCTTATCTATATTGCCCGCCAGAGAATAAAGCTCAATCCAGAGAAATATGTAGATCATCTTTATGGAGAGAGAGAAGTGGGCGGCACGTCATGGATGTATTTGTCAGGAGTCCCTTTTGAGGAAGTCGGTTTTGACACCCATCTGGGTACCGAACCGATTATCAATTATGTAAAAGATTTTTTGACGATCGTGCCAATGGTGCTGACGATCTGGCCCGCCCTGTTTACAGGGTTTCACCTCCTTGCAACACGTAAGGATGCCAAAAAGAAAGAAGAAAAATCCAACGTGTAGATAAGGGAGGTCAAATAAAATGAAAAGGTTAACGGTGAATGGAATGAGTCCGGTTGATTCATTATTTAAGGAAGAGGGGAAGATTCTTTGGACGGTAAAAGAAAAACTGCTGCTTGGTCTGAGTCCGCTGGACTACATTGCCCAGGCGGTAAGAAATCCGTTTAACTGGGTCCTGGCAATAATATTTGCGGTTGGAATACCGGTTCTCATCGGTCGATTTATTTTCGGTCTAAGCTGGGTTACGCATAGTTCCTATGACTATCCCTGGGGGTTGTTTTTGGGATGGGGCCTTTTTGTAATGGTGCCGCTTTCAGCATCGGGATTCATGCTGGGAACTACCGTGGAAGTGTTCGGGAGGAAGGATTTTCATAGCATTGAAAGGCTTGCTTTACTGAATGGTCTTCTGGGGTATCTCTTTGCTGTTATTTTTCTGCAGGTCGACTTAGGACAGCCGTGGCGCCTAGTCTATCCGATGTTTGTTTCCCTCGGGCCCGCTGCCGTACTATTTCTGGTTGCCTGGCATGTCGCTACTTATTTGTCAGTGCAGGTGGCTGAACTGGTACCGGCGTTTTCAGAGTGGGCCGGTTGGCCGGTTGGTAAAAAATTCGTAAAAAAGATTGTATTGGGGCTGACGGTAGCCGGGATCATCCTTTCAACCCTGCATCAGGGTGCTCTTGGTGCCCTTTTTACTTATGCCCCGGGAAAGGTTCATCCCCTATGGTTTTCAGCGCCCTTTCAGTGGTTTCATTTTTTCTGTTCATCGATATTTGCCGGACTCAGCATGTTAATAGTTGTGAGCACCTTATGTAAAACTTTTTTGAAATGGCGTTGTGATGATGAGTTTTTAGAAAATCTTGATCGTCAAACATTGGGCCTTGCAAAAGGTTGTTCTCTTGCGCTGATTACCTATTTCGTCATCAAAGTTCTTGCCATCGCTCATGATAATGATTGGCATTACCTGTTTACCGGGTGGGGGCAGTGGTTTGTGTTTGAAATGGTGGTGGGAGTTCTTGTTCCCCTGGCTCTTTATGCCACGGCAATAAGAAATGATTCCGCCAGACTGGCGAGATTTGCCGCACTTCTGGCGGTTCTTGGTATTGCCCTCAACCGGCTTAATACCGCCCTGATAACATTTAACTGGAAGCTCTATCAGGAAATTCCCCATTGGCGTGAGGTGGTTATCGTTTTAACCGTATATTCAGCCTATATAGTTACGTACAGGTTTGTTCTGTACAGGTTGCCGATACTTTATTCATGGAAAAAATAGCAGGCTTTTTTTGCTGGAATAATTTGATGAAACAGGGGGATATCTATGCTACACCGAAAAGCGTTGTCTTTGATACTTGCCATCGCATTAATGGGAGTATGTGGTACAGCAATGGGGCAAAAAGTCCATAAAGATATAACCGGCCCCTTTAAAGATCCAACGGAAGTAACTAAACAATGTATCGGATGCCACAAGGATGCGGCAACTGATATCATGAGTACCCAGCACTGGACTTGGGAGCAGAAGCAGGTGGTAAATGGTAAGGAGCAAATGTATGGCAAGAAAATTGCCATGACCAATTTTGCGATTCCTGTTGCCGGTAACTGGCCACGTTGTACTGTGTGCCACATCGGTTATGGCTGGGAAGATGCGAGTTTTGATTTTGATAATAAATCCCGGATAGATTGTCTGGTATGTCATGATACCACCGGATCTTACAGTAAAGCAAAAGTGGGCTCCGGATGGCCCAAGGGTTTTTCTGGTGAGGATCTGACCCGCGGTGCTCCTGTTGACCTCTTGTATGTGGCTCAAAATGTCGGAATGCCAAACAAAAAGGCTTGTGGCTCTTGTCATTTTGGTGGATGTGGGGCCGCGAAAGTGAAACATGGCGATCTTGATCAGTCATTTTTAGGGCCTTCTCTTGATATAGATATCCATATGGCTGCGGAAGGGCAGGATTTTGATTGCCAGAAATGCCATTATCCACAAGAAAAGCATAATATTGTTGGACATTATATGTCGCCTTCTGCTGACGGCACCTATCAGTCCGGCTGCATTGAATGCCACTCCGCTGCCCCACATAAGATGAAAATACTTAACACCCATTACGAAGCCGTATCTTGTCAGACATGCCATATTCCAACATATGCCAAGCAATATGCCACCATAACTCATTGGGACTGGTGTACTGATCAGTGTTACGTCGTTGAGTGGTCCACTGACAAATACGGCACTTCAAAAGCTGTTAAGGGCCTTGGAAATTTCACATGGAATAAAAACATGATTCCCAGGTATGAGTGGTATAATGGTCAGGAGGTGGCGTATATGCGTGGCGACCAGATTAACAGCGCTAATGTTACCGCCTTGAATCATCCTGAGGGAAATATTAAAGATAAACATTCAAAAATATTTCCGTTCAGGGTTCACAGCGCAAAACAAATATACGATAAGAAATACAATTATCTTATTACTCCTTATCTGACCGGCAAGGGAGAGACCGCTTTCTGGAAAACCTATGACTGGGATGCGGCCGCAAGACAAGGAATGGCTGCCTCTGGAATGTCCTATAGCGGCGAATACGATTTTGCCACAACCGTCATGTATTGGAGGATAAATCATGGTGTAGTTGCTGCGGACAAATCTCTTGATTGTCTGGATTGCCATGGCAGTCATGGCCGCATGGATTGGGAATATCTCGGGTATAAAGGTGACCCTTGGCAGGTTAAAGGGTTATCTAGAGGTGAGCATGAATTTCAGTAGGTTGTAGTCTTCTGTAAACCAAAAGGCCTTCCGCGAGGAGGGCCTTTTTTTTATGATCACGGAAGACATTTGAGTTCTTTTTCAAAGGACCGGCAGAGTAATTCGGTGCCGCTCTATTGCAGCGTTTTGGGGTTATTGCAGGGGAGCTCTGATGCGGTTTTAATGTGACTTGATAAGATTATTTTTGTCTGTATTTATTGCTGTAGCCTGGGTTTAATGCCCTGGCCATTAGGGGCGATCATTGTTTTTAACGATACCCGATGCCTGCGGCGGGGTATTTCATTTAGGATCTTGACGAGGCTGAGAATACTTTAATGTAATCTGAAGCCCGTTATGCCTATAAAGAACAAGTAAACAAATTGTTCATGAATTTTTGAGGTCAAATTTAGAGAAATTATTAAGTTTATTTCTGGATTTGGATGCACAAAAAAATACGATCTTAACTCGGTTAAATAGAAATACTATTAACCGGTATTTTATGCATTATTCGCATCAGGAGCGCTGAATTTTCCGATTCAGAGCCTCCTTCCAACAGCATTATTGAAGTTGATAAGTCATATTTTGACGCCAGAAAGATCAGGGGTAAACGTCATCGTGGCGTAACAGGAAAAATACCCGTGTTTGGGAGTCATCAACGATAAATAAAGGCCTGTGCCAAGATTGCGCCAGATTGCACAGCAACGCTTCAAGCAATAATACGAAAAAAAAGTATCACATAGCATCCATTCATTCTGATGGTTGCGGGGTTATAAAGGTTTGGTAGATATCGGCTAAAAAAAAAAGCATTACAGCGTCAATCATGGTAATAACGAATGCGCCTGTGGCAAGAAAAACTTTAACGGCATCGAGGCCGATAGATCCTTTGCTAAAAACAAGTTGGTTAAATTTCATGGAATTTCCCAGAAAATAATATTGTCTTCACTTGAAGGAGTGTGGCTTCCGGTTCAATTATCGTGCCCAAAACCTCTCCTCTTTTTTGTTTGAAATGTTTCGAGACAAAACTCTTAACTAGTCAAGCCCCTTATTTATGATTGAATAATTCCCCTAAGAGTCTAATCGGTATCGGTATCAGGGTTGTGTTGTTTCCTGATACGCCGATTTCACGGATAGTCTGCAAATACCTGATCTGAATTGCCGAAGGATGCTGGTCGATGAGTGCCGCAGCCTGGCATAATTTTTCTGCTGACTGCATTTCTCCTTCAGCGGAGATGATTGAAGCCCTTCTTTCACGTTCGGCCTCAGCCTGTCGAGCCATGGCCCGTTGCATGGTTTCCGGAAGATCAATTTCTTTTACTTCAACCTTGCTTACCTTCACCCCCCATGGTTCCGTTTCGTGGTCAAGTATTTCCTGCATTTTATGGTTTACGGCGTCACGTTCTGAAAGCATATGATCAAGATCATCCTGGCCGCATATGCTTCTGAGGGTGGTTTGTGCCAGTTGCGAGGTCGCAAATTTATAGTCTTCCACTTCGATGAGCGCCTTTATCGCATCAACCACTCTGAAATAAACAACAGCACTTACTCTTACCGAGACATTGTCTTTGGTGATTACATCCTGACCCGGAATGTTATGGGTTATAGTCCTTGTGTCTACTTTTTCAAGGCGTTCAATGATCGGAACAATAATACTGACTCCAGGCCCAGCCGCTCCGGTAACTTTCCCCAGTCTGAAGATGACGCCCTGTTCATATTGTGCGACTGTTTTTACTAGAGAGAAAAAAAACATCAGTGCTAATGGACCTAGCAATATTACCCAGTAAATCATGCTCATAATGGTGTCTCCCTGCTGTTGACAAGTTGTATTTTAAAAAACAATTGTTAGTCGGTGGAGCTACTTCAAGGTTTGTTCCAGGACTGTTATTTAGCTCATATCTTTATCAGCATGATTAATTGCAACATGTATGCCGCCGGAACGGTATAAGGTTTTTCTGTTTGCTAAATGGTATATTTGTTTCAGTGCTGCTCCTCGTACCCGGTAAACATGGCCTTAAAGTGGGCTGAAGGAGTGTGTCCCAGAGTGGCAAGATAGGAATGAACAAAGACAAAAGTTGCAAAGAAGAAAAACAGCAGCACATGAATGGTATCAACAATCTTGATGCCTCCAAGCATATTAATATATTTTTCGAATTCTTTAACCCGCCAGAGTAAAACACCGGTAACCATTTGCGCCGGCAGCAGGATAAACATAAGTGCCAGATAAGCCTGCTGTTGCAAGGGGTTGAATTTATTCTCCGGAGTCATTTCATGGGGGTTTGGTTCCCCCTTGAACATGTCCAGAGAATAATATTTTATCTGTTTCATCGTGTTTGGGATGACCGAGCGGATGTCGGGAAAGTATATTTTAATTTTACCGGTCCCAAAATAGTAGGCTATCCATAATCCGAAATTTCCAATGACAATGAATCCAATATAGTTGTGGACCTTGATTGCTTCCTCAAGGGTGAAGAAATGCATGATTTCCGCAAAGCGAATCTGCAGGCCGGTTAATATTAGTAATATGATGCCAATGGCATTTATCCAGTGCCAGACACGAACCGGTCCCGGGTGTATGTAAATAAGCTGACCTGTAGATTTCATGATTCACCTGCCTCTTTTTCAATTTCAAAGGGTGATTTTTTCTGTTTCTTTTTACGAGTTGGAATGGTGAGAATTCTCATTGCCAGGTGCGCGAGGATGAGACCGGCACCGCCAACTAAAAAGGCAAAACCTATCTGGTCCAGAAGGCGAATTCTTGTTCCTCCGAGGGCGTAGAAATGTTTCAGGTAATAGGTCTCAAGGACTGCCCGCTCCAGTACGTAATTTTGCGAAGTGCCGTCTCCTCGACTGAGAGAGAAGCGGACATTTTCAAAGAATGGTGAAGTCGGCATATGGCACATTTCGCAGGCTCTATTTGCCACCCCTCGATTGACATGGTGAACAAGGGGTTCGATTCTCACGACGATTTCGCCATGGAATGTGCCGCGGAGATTTTTCTGCAGGAGTAAATAAACAAGGTCCTCGAATTCAGCCACTGAAATAATATCGTTTTTATCCTTGTCAACCAGGTTCATGAATCCTTGAAAATCAGTGTCCAAGGCCTTTAAAAACTCAGCACCAGTATAAAATTTGTTTGTTTTTAAGTCCTTGAATCGAAGATTGACATATCTCTGGACATCCGGAGCATGACAAACCGTACACTCGACAAAGGCGAAATGTGTGTCCATTTGAGGAAGCCATTCATGGAATTTGTTGGGATTGTGACATTTGAGACAAAAGCCGTTTTCACGTTCGTATACGGACTCAGCCTCCAAATGGCTGACATAATGGTATCCATGGCAGGCATAGCAGGGGATAGTTATACCCTTGCCGCTAGCTTTTTTATGGACACTGTTAAGATATGCCTCTCCTTCATCTTCATGGCATTTTTCGCAGACAACCATGGCAAGGGTGGTCTTATGTGGAACTTCGTTATCATAATTTAATTTTTCGATATCTGAGTGACAGTCAACGCATAAGACGTCATTTTCATTATGTACCGACGTGGCGTATTTTTGCTGATTGACATAAATATCCTGTTTCATGCCTTCTGAAATGGTGCGCACAAGTGAATCATCACTGTGACATTCCAGGCATTCTTCATTGGTTGTACCCATAACACTGGAAGGGGGAACTGCGACAGACAGGATGATGAGGCTGATAATAAAAATGCATGAACATTTTAAAGGAATCATACCTCTGGTCCTCTTTAGCATTTGTGTAATTATTATGTGAAATAAAAATCAAGCATCGCGGTTTTGTTAGAAATTGATTTGCAGGTAAATATTGAGAGAAAATTTTTCTCCTTAAGTAAATCTTTTTACCGAAAATTTTTTGATGGTTTTATCGATGCCCAATGATGTGCGGGTGCCGCAATATTTTTTTAACTGCTGGGTTTGTAGAATATAATCATACCGACAAACTGATAATTGTATTGGAAAGAGTGGCAAGTATGTAGAATTGTATTGCTGCAATTGTGTCGGGTGATATGACATTGGCACCTTTTTTCTGCTTCCAGATAATGTTATTCTCGTGATACACAATTTATTATGTCAAAACAAATCAACAACGAATTAGAATTAAAGAGTTTATAGTGTAATCTATAGTTCGAGCTATTGTTTTACCGGAAAAGGTGAACATGAATATTGTAAATATTTTTGGTGATTTTTAAATAAGCATTTTTTGTGCCACTTCATTTTAATGTAAGGATGTGTTGCATATAATCTAAGGATGATGATACGCATTTGCTGCGACGTCTAACAGAATATCCGTGCAACTAATTGTAGATACAACGACTTGGAGTGATTATTGATGGTGCATATGTAAAAAATCTTTGTGTTCAAGAGATTAGGCTTCTAGCGACGACAGATTATAACTGTTGTATTGAGTGTTGCAGTATCACATGTGTGGCGCGACACTTATGGTGATACAGGGGGCGGCGAAGGCGAATTTGGAAACGCTTTATACACTTCCCGCAACTTGGGAAAAGTTTATGGTTTTGGTGAAGAAACGCCTTTAAGCCAAACAAATCATATAACTGTCTTTTAGCCATCTCCGGGGCGATGGTATGTGTACGGCATTCGCAAAGTTTTTTAATTGCCTTGACAATAACCATATTCAGCATAATGCAAAAGTGAGTTGACAATTAAATAGATGAAACTCCTGTAATTGGCATTAAATTTGCTAATATGGTAATTATACGGTTTTTGGGTCCGGCAATAACTTTAGTAGTAGAAGTTCATATCATTGAAAAAACATAATTTGAACATTCATGATAAATTGTTATGCCCACACAAGGGGTACGGGAAAGAGTTCTATTTTGGAGTGAATTCCCCGTAACTCGAAGTTTTAACTTTTTGGCTGCGGGACGCTTCAATTGCCTGATGGTTTTTTAAATTGAAATGCATCAGGCGCATATGTTCGAAAAATCATTATAAAGTTGCTTTTTGGTAAAAGCCTCAGTTCCTGCTTCTTCTTATACTAGAGGCAATTCGTTACAAGAACTGTTCAGCACTTTAACATTTGTAGTCAGGAAGATTGATTGTATGGCCCTCCCTTTAAGATCCAGCATCTACTTCACGGCCGTGTTCCTCATGGCAATTTTAGCAGGATTGCTGACCCTTGGTATCCGTCAATATCAGCTTTTGAAAAATTATGAAACTGTCATTTCCCAGAGCGAAAAGATGATTTTTCATTTTTCGATTATCCGGGAAGAAATTACCGATTCACTGCTTGAAGGGCGATTTTCGAATCTTTCAGGCATTAATAAGGAATTTGAGGACATAAATACTAAACTGTCACAGATTCTTGCTAATAAACATGTCCCAGATGAATATAAACTTTCTTTTATTAACCAGGAAGTTGATCTTCCGGGCATAATTATTCAGTTTCGCGGCATCGATAAGGAAAGAATAGATACCAATAAATTACGCATGTTAAACCGTGAAGTCCGTGTTCTTGGTGATCGTTTGATGATGTTTGACCGGGTTATAGTCAACCACGCCAAACGAAAGCTCATCGGGTTTCAGAATATTGTCATCGGCGCCTTGGCTATAGTTCTTTTCATTTTGGTCAATGTTCTTGTCGTATTTCATCGTCAGGTTGCAGTTCCACTTTTGTTTTTGGGCCGACAGGTTAAGGAGGTTGCACAAGGAATACGTGCAAGTATCTCTTTGGGGAAAAAATCCGGGGAGGTCTCAGAGCTTGCCGAATCGTTCAGTAATTTGCTGATCTCCAAGGATCAAAGTTCAGAAGGGTTGGCAAAACACAATCGCACGCATTTAGCTGTGGAAAGTGTTGCCTACAGCATAGTTCATGCAAAATCCAAGGAAAATCTCTTCCAAGATATCTGTAAGTCATTGTTGGTGAATGATGATTATTACCTGGCCTGGATTGGTTTACCGGATATGGAACATAAAAAAATTCGTCCGGTTGCGGTTAACGGCACAAATACCATGAGCAGCCGGGAATGCGAAGAATACATGGACATACTGCTTAATTCCGCGGAAGAACGGGGGGGGATTTATAATTCCGCAATGCAGGCGCTTCTCAAGGGAGAACCGGTCATTCAGAGCGATGTTCTCAGTGGCGTTCCCAAAGGGCTCAGGAAAAATATTCCATTCGAAGGGAGCAATCTGAGCTGCGCATCGTTCCCGTTAATCTGGAATAAGGTGATTTATGGTGTTTTGTGCATTTATGCCACATCACGCGACTGTTTCGAAGATACCGAAATGGACTTGTTGACTGTCATGACCACAGAACTTGGACTGGCGATTTATAATTATGATGTTCTCGCGCAACTACGGCAGAAGAAGGTGTTGAACAAACAGATAGTCTCGGCAGTGAAGGCTGTGTTGATCTCAATCTCTTCGTCCGGGAAAATACTTTCCTTAAACAGCGAGGCGGAAAAGATAATAGGCAGGAAAGAGCAGGAAATAGTCGGTGGAAGTTTTCTGGATTTCTTTGTCCCCCTTGGGGAAGATCCCCAGACTTACAAGGATAAAGGGATTGAGGCGTTGAACAGTTACATGCTGGATGATATCCGCGAAATGGTGGTACCACAGAAGGATGGCAGTCAGCGAATTTTACGGTGTCAGCTCACCAATTGTCTGGTTCAGCAGGATGACGAGCAGGAAGTGCTTTGTATCGGTCAGGATGTTACTGAACAGAAGCGGGCGGTGGAAGATCTGTCGAGAAATCTTGATGCTGAAAGAGGCAGGAAGATTGAAACCTTCAGGGCGTCGCACTTGGCTGCTCTCGGGGAACTCACCACCGGGGTGGCTCATGTGATTAATAATTCCAGCAACGGCATAATTAATTATGCGCAGGTTCTCGAAGACGAAGCAAAGGATTCTGCCTGGTCTCAGGGACAGATTGAATTGCTTGAGAAGATCATAAAAGAAGGGGAGCGGGTCGCGGATATAGTTCAGAAACTTCTTTCATATGGGAGGGAGATGGAAGGATTGAAGGAAACCGTAAAAATTGGCGATGTGGTTTCCGACGCCAATATGCTGGTCAAGGAACATTTTAAAAACGATGGTATTATAACAACGTTGCATTCCATGGAAGGGCTGCCCCCGGTCACCGTTAATGTCGCAAAAATGCGGCAGGTTTTTATACACCTTTTGAACAACGCCAGAAGGGCTCTCAACTTAAAATATAAAGGTAAAGATGATAATAAACGGCTGGAAATCAAAGGAGAAATGGCAGCAAAAAATGGCAAGAACTTGATGCGGATTTCCCTGACGGATTGGGGGGTCGGCATAGATCCGGGTAATATGTCTAAAATTTTTGATCCTTCCTTTTCAACCAAGCCCCCGGATGAAACAGCAGGTATGGGGCTGGCAATCAGCAAAGATCTTGTGGAGGACCATGGCGGTTTTCTGCATGTCGAAAGTGAGTTGGGAGATCATACCACAGTTGCCATTGAACTGCCGGTGAATTGAGTATTTTTGGGGCCGGCTGTATTGAATTATCGTGTCTTAAATCCCAGCTTTCGCTGAGCACGAAGCGGGTAATGATATTGTGTGTATTAAGATAAATTTAACAAAAAAAATTAGACAAAGGAGGGTACTATGATTATTGACAAGCCAATCTTTACCATCGGCACTGCTTCCAACATTCTGAACCTGCATCCACGGACTCTGCGCATTTATGAAAAAGAAGGCCTTTTTAAGCCGGAAAGAAAGGGGGCGTGGCGTTATTACAGCATGAATGATCTCAATTGGATCAAATGTATCAGAAAAATGATTCATGAGCGGGGAATCAATACCGGTGCGATTAGAAATCTGCTGGAACATATGGCCTGCTGGAATATCGTAGACTGCCCTCTGGACAAAAGAGAGATGTGCACTGCATACCATGCAAGTCACATGGATACGAAGTGGGTGAGTTGAAGGGTAACGAATCTTCAAGCGAGATACTCTCTTTGTATAGAAACATCTATTTTTGGGCGTCAATGTTGAATGTGGATTCCGATCCGCATTGTCTATGGTCAGTCGTGTCGTTAAAAGACAATATCGTACAAGGAATATCGAATATCGAAGTGTCGGAAAAAAATTTCAGCATTATGTGTTTCCTCATTGTCTTACAGATAAGCGGAGTGAAACGGAGACTTCTGGCTCCGCTTACTTGTTCGATGTTCGATATTTCCTTCTCCACCAACTTAGGGCCGATTTAGTTTTGTAAACATCCAACGGCACAACTTTTCGGGCATTTTTCTCTCAAGTAATTTTGAACCGGATACTGGAAGAGTATCCATGTGGTCCTCGTCCATTTCGGAAATCACACCGGGATCAATTCTGATATTCGCTGATTTTTCCAGATCGGGGCAACAGTGATATCATTCAGCGTGAATGGTGCGATTCTGGTGCCGGCCTCCCATTCATCAAATCCAAGCTCGACCTGATAGGTTCGGAACAAAACCGGACTTCATGCAGAGTTCGTCAACAAACTTTTCTTGCGAGGTATGGAAAAAAGAACGGCTGTATGGTCTTCTATTCAGGCACAGATTAGGTCGGGGGGCAATTCCGGTAAATCAGTCAGATCAAGATGATATGCATGAAGCGGCTGGTATTGTGTGTGGTGTGGAAGCACCATTTATTTAGAAAAAGTAGCAGGTACGAGGATGAAATCAACACGGTTTCCCGCCCTGCCAGGAGCACCTGCCGGGACTAAAGAAACCGGGACTCGGGTTGAAAGGCGGTTGGTCGCAACCCCCACATTGACAAGATAATCATGCACCGCAAGCTGTCTTCTCTGGGCGAGATTGGTGAGAATTTCATTGCTGATGCTTGGCTCCTTGCTGTTTTTCGGTGAATCTTCAACCCCGGTCTGGTTCTGGGGGAGAAGCGGTTTGCCGATCTCTTCCCGGCCATAGGAGTTTGAGAGTTCGGTGGATAAACGGTTTTCGCGGATTTGGAGTTTACGTTTCTGTGCTTCCTTCATTGTGTTGAGAATTGCGTTTCGATCACCGGTGTTGTCGGCAAAACCCCTGATATCCAATGACAGAAGAGGTCTCTGCTTGAGAATTTTAGCTATTTCAAAGAGTTTTATCTTTTCTTTTTCATCAATGGTATCCGCGCCGAAAGCAAAGAGGATATGGTCGATTTCAGCGGACGAAAGTGTTGCAAGCAGGGAGTAAGGGTTTACCGCCGTCTTGAGCAGTATATTGCGGAAAAGCTTTGTAATGCGGCCACGGAAGGCAAAATTCTGATCAGCAAGATCATCCTCAAAAGTCAGGTCGAGAAGTATATCATTATTGGGCTCGGTCAGCAGAGCTATTGCAAGAGGCAGGCTGGCATTTTCTTTTATCGGCCGGCTTGTTTCCAGATCGTAGATTCGGAAAGTGTTGGTGGCCGATAACTTATTGGCTTCCTTGGTTAGATAAATTGCATAATCAGCTTTTCCTTTGTCGATTTTCCCGCCCATGAGGTTGTTTAAATACAGGGATAAAGGCGGGAGATCAAGGGCTGTGGCCGTGGCGTGTATCGAGGCGGAGTTGATTTCTTCCAATATGCTGAGCCAGCCGGAAACAGCTATTTCCGTGTTATGGTTCATGCTTCCCTTAAGTTCTATACCGGTATGGTCTGGTTTGCGGTTATGCAGGTTGGTGAGGGTGCCGGTTATGTTTTCAATTGATGTCGAATAAACCGGCAACACTGTCGCGTCGCTGAATTTGAGTAAGCCGCTGTTGACAGTGATTGTATTGATAGCGACTATAGGTCTAAGGTTTTCAGGGGATTGGGGATGAGCGAAAACAGCAGTGAAGGTGGAGAGGTTTTCCTTCTTGACCGACCAAGAAATGACAGGCTCGGCAAAGGTAAGGTTTTGTGCAGTAAACCGCATGGGTTTGGCAGCAAAAAACAGATCTGCGCCATGTGCCATCCGCCATTCGCAAAGAGGATTATCCTTCGATTTTGCTGCAAAGTCGGCAAGTTCGGCAGTGCCCTGGAAAGAGAAATCAGGCAGGGTGATCAGGCCCTCTGCCGTAAGCATTCCCTGGGAGATAGCCGGCCGGAACCAGGAAAACAAAAACGGTTGGAGCGGCGAAAGGTCGACGTTGAGCAGTTGGCTGTCCAGTGAGGCGCTGAATGGATTTGTGGTTATTCCCCCTGAAAATTTTATCGACCCCTTGGTTGCAAATTGCCCCGAGCCACTGATTGCTCCCGGCTGATTCTGGGAATTGTTGAGACCTGAGGCATCAAGGCTGAGATTCTGTAATCTGATCCGGGAGCTTTTATTCTGATCCGGGCTGATTATATCCAGGGCGCCTTTTGCAAAGGAAAAGGTGTCCATGGAAAATGTCCAAAGAGGCGATTTTCCCGGGGAAGTTATCTCCGGTTTTGGAGGGCCGGAGGGCCATTCTAATATAAGTTGGCCGTTTGTTGTCCGAACAGAGCTGAGATGCATTGTTTTATCTGCAAAGGCAATGGTCCCGCCGATGATTGAGGTGAAGGGAAGGTGGAGAAAATCCTTACTGTCGACGGTAATGGCCAGGTCTTTGATGTCGGTTTTTAAGCCGTGCAGCAAGAGTGATGGGGCTTTCTGTTTTTCGTGCTGCAGATAAGTAAAGTTGGTTTCAATCTTGGAGGCGGATCCCGAACTCAGCCGCAGTTCATCGCCAAGGTCAAGATACGGGCGGATACGCTCAAGGTTGAACTGGTCGATGACCAGCAGGCCGTTTGCTGTGAGTGGAGATTGCAGGAAGGTTCCCTGTGCGGAGATCCCGAAATTATCCCGGTCTCTTAAGTTAACTGCAAAGGATGCGGGTTTAGCAGGGTCGGAAGCGGGGGATTCAAAAGTGAAACCGCAGTCTTTCCAGGATGCGGCAAATCCTCCCTTGACCGACTGATCAATAAAAGAAAGGTCGCCGTTTTTAACAAGGATGTTGTCGATCCGAAGCTTGATTTGTGAGGCAGTCGATGCCTCTTTTCCGGAAGATTGGACAGGTATGTTTAATTTCCCGCCGGGATCGCGTTCAAGGAGTATTTTGGGATTATTAAGGACAAGGTTGGTTATATGGTAGGTTTTTGCCAAGGGGATGAAATTTCCGGAAATCTGTAATTCCGGGATGGTTGCCAGGTTTTTTCCTGATTTGTCAT
>JAHJJF010000110.1 GCA_018823135.1 Pseudomonadota bacterium | reverse complement strand
CGGGCTGTTGCACTGGGCAACTCCGGCGACTCCGGTGCGTTGTCGGAGCTTATTGAGTTGACCCGCTCGCCCGCAGCCAATGTCCGGCGGCTGGCGGCATCGGCCATCGGCAAATTGGCAGGGTTGGCCGATGCCGAAAAGGCGGTGGCGGCGTTACAGCCAATGTTGCAGGACAGTTTTCCTCAGGTTCGGCAGTATGCGGCAAAGGCCCTGAGTGCATACGGAATAGCGGCAAAATGCGCTCTCGCCGATTTGCGGGACATGGCCATCAGCCCGGTTGAAAAGGAGTACAACAATAATTGCGCCAAATGTGCCATAGAGATTATCGAGGAGGCAAGTCGAATCGAAGAGAAGCAAGCCGTGCATTGTTGCCAGCGATGCGGCGTAAAGCTTGCACCGGATGAATATGTCCGCAGCCATAAGGCTTTTCAGCGGCCATTCTGCAACTACTGTTTCGACGAGGTCTTTCTGGAGCGGCGCAACTTTGAAACCAAGGTGGAGTTGCAGAAGAATATCCGCGCCAAAGACGGAACCTGGGTGCAGTCGGACGGCGAACGACTGATCTGCGAAGCCCTTGACGCGGAGCAGATCCGGTATCGGTATGATGAACGCTTTCGTATTCTCGACGGTTATGCCATCCGGCCCGATTTCTACCTGCCGGAATTCGATGTGTATATCGAGTATTGGGGCATGGAAACTGCTGATTACAAGATCGGTATGCTCAAGAAGCAGAAACTCTACCAGCAGCAAGGCAAAAAACTTATCTCGTTCTATTCGACGGACAAACCTCGAATACGAGAGCAGTTGTTGAGCAAGCTGGAAAAATATCAATGACTGACTTTGCATGCGCGCCGCGACGGCAGCATCACGAAACAACAGAGAAGTAAGAGAAAAAACCATGTATTCAGAAGACGATCTGCTCCCTTTATCCGCTTTGCAGCATTATCTGTTCTGCAAGCGTCAGTGTGCGCTGATTCATGTCGAGCAGCAATGGGTGGAGAATCTCTTTACTGCGGAAGGGCGCATCATGCATGAACGGGTGGACCAATCCGGTGGGGAAACAAGGGGCGGTCTTCGCATTGACCACGGGCTGCCTCTCCGGTCTCTGCGTCTTGGATTGATCGGCAAGGCCGACGTGGTTGAGTTTCACCGGCAGGAAGACGGGAACTGGATTCCCTTTCCTGTTGAATACAAACGCGGCAAGACTAAAAAAGAAAATTGGGACAAGGTACAGCTCTGCGCCCAGGCTATCTGCCTTGAAGAAATGCTTGGTGCCAGCGTCCCGGAGGGGGCGTTATTCTATGGCAGAAACAGACGAAGGCTGCTTGTTGGTTTTGATGAACTTTTGCGCGCTGAAACCGAATCAACCGCGATGAGCCTGCACAAACTGGTTGCCTCAGGGAAGACTCCCAGACCAGTTTATACAAAATTGTGTGATTCCTGCTCTTTTGTAGATGTCTGCCGCCCCAAGACCCTGGAAAAAAGAAAACGCATCGACGAATACCTCTTCAGGTTATAGGAGTTGTCATGAAAAAACACCTCAATACACTCTTTGTCACCACCCAGGGCGCTTACCTTGCCAAAGAAGGCGAGACCGTGACTGTAAAGGTCGATGGCACGGTTAAACTCCAGATTCCGGTCCATACTTTGGATGGTATCGTCTGTTTCGGGCAGGTTTCCTGCAGCCCCTATTTGATGGGCTTCTGTGCGGAAAAGGACGTGACCATAAGCTTTCTTACGGAATACGGCCGTTTTCTGGCAAGGGTGCAAGGGCCGGTCTCGGGCAATGTCCTTCTGCGTCGCGAACAGTATCGGAGGGCAGATGACAGGGAAAGCTCTGCCGCTGTGGCAAGATCTGTCCTGGCCGGAAAGATATCAAACTCCAGGACTCTGTTGCAGCGTGCGCTTCGCGATCATGGTGAAAAAATTGAAACAAATGATCTCCAGTCAGTGGTGGATCGCCTGAACGCTATCCTCATGCATGTGCAGAATGAAAGGGAGCTGGATCGTCTCCGGGGCTATGAAGGCGAGGCGGCCAATCTGTATTTCAGTGTATTCGATCACCTGATTACGGCACAGAAGGACTCATTTTATTTCCGTCAGAGAAATCGGCGCCCACCTCTTGACCGGGTCAACTGCCTTCTGTCGTTTATCTATACCCTTGTCATGCATGATATCCGCTCGGCCCTTGAGTGCACCGGGCTTGATCCGGCGGTGGGATTCCTTCACCGTGATCGGCCCGGGAGGCCGGGACTGGCCCTTGATCTCATGGAAGAGTTCAGACCGTATATTGCGGACAGGATGACCTTGACACTGATCAATCTCATGCAGGTCAAGGATAAGGGCTTTGAGATAAAAAGTTCAGGAGCGGTGTTGATGGATGATGAAACAAGAAAAAAAGTCCTGGTGGCATATCAGAAAAGAAAACAGGATGAGATCACCCATCCATTTCTGAAGGAAAAGATGCCGCTTGGCCTGTTGTTTTATACCCAGGCCCTGATGTTTGCCCGATACCTGCGAGGGGATCTGGAGGGATACCCCGCTTTCATCTGGAGGTGAATCATGATGGTCCTGATCAGCTATGATGTATCCACGTTGGACAAGGCCGGCCGCCGCAGACTGAGGACTGTTGCGAAAATTTGCAAGAATTATGGCCAGAGGGTTCAATTTTCCGTTTTTGAATGCATTGTCCCACCGGACAAATGGACGGTAATGAAGCAGAAATTGATTGATACCGTTGACCCGGAAGAAGACAGTCTGAGGTTTTATTTTCTCGGCGCCAACTGGCGGAAAAGGGTGGAACATGTCGGCACAAAAGAAGGTATTGACCAGGAAGGACCTTTGATCGTCTGAAATGATCGCGAACCTGAAGCGACCGGGGTTTCCCTGGATGGTTCGCGAAGTAATTAACAATATGTTATTATTTGTTTATGTTGAAAAAATGACTGAGAACAAATTTATAAACAATATAAATCGGCCTGGATCGCGCCAGAGTGGCGACAAAACGGGTCGTGATAAGGCATTGAGAAGTAACAGTCGCCCCCCGCGTGGGGGCGTGGATTGAAACCAGTGATATGCGTCAAGGACGTTCTGCTCGTAGGTCGCCCCCCGCGTGGGGGCGTGGATTGAAACCGCTACTCTCAGAATTAAAATCGAATCCAATCCCGTCGCCCCCCGCGTGGGGGCGTGGATTGAAACACCACATCGGACGTAGAGAACAGGCCAGAGACAAGTCGCCCCCCGCGTGGGGGCGTGGATTGAAACGTTTTATCATGGGGTAGCCTCAGCCCAATTTGCAGTCGCCCCCCGCGTGGGGGCGTGGATTGAAACACTGATCATTGGTCGGTTATCAGTAACCAGTCCGAGTCGCCCCCCGCGTGGGGGCGTGGATTGAAACACACT
>JAHJJF010000109.1 GCA_018823135.1 Pseudomonadota bacterium | reverse complement strand
GTCTGACCCGGCTTTTCGCACCACACCCAGCGGCGCATGTGCCTGCTGGATTTTTGGTCCATCATAGAGCATGTCATCGGTTTGGGGCGGGCCCTCATAAAAATTGTCGGTATAGCCGCGAGATCCTACCTTGTAAAGCTCCTCCATGAATTCTTTTGGAAGATTTTTTGCCTCATCTGGATTAATTTCACTTGTTTCGCTTATATAATCCAGTGCCGCCCGGTAAGTGCGGGTGACCGCGGCAACGTAATAAAGACTTTTCATCCGGCCTTCAATTTTAATTGCATCAACCCCGGCCGCAACCAGCGCCGGCAACCTGTTGATCAGGCAAAGATCTTTTGAATTGAAAATGTATGTTCCCCTGCTGTCTTCTTCCACCGGAAAGAATTTATCCGGTCTTTTTTCTTCCAGGAGTTTGTAGCTGTATCGGCAGGGGTGAGCGCAGTCTCCCCGGTTGGCATCTCTGCCGGTGAGATACAGGCTTAAATTGCAGCGGCCTGAATAGGATATGCACAAAGCGCCGTGGACAAAGATTTCTATCTCTGCGGTCAGTTGATTTTTTATGGTGGCTATTTCAGCAAGACCTAATTCCCTGGCGAGATTGAGGCGCGAGACCCCCTGATTCTGCCAGAAAAGAGCGCTTTCGGTATTGGTGACATTGGCTTGGGTGCTGAGATGGATGGGCAGAGTCGGGACTGTTTTTTGGGCCACCGCGAGGATCCCCGGATCAGAAATAATCAAGCCGTCCGCACCTGCCTGTCCAAGAAAAGCAAGATATTCTCCGAGCCTGTCAAAGTCCCGGTTATGGGCGAAGATGTTTACCGTGATATAGACACGGACACCATGGGAGTGCGCATGGGAAATAGCCTGGGTGATTTCGTCATCGCTGAACGTTGCATGGGCTCGAAGGCTATACTGTTGGCCGGCCATGTATACGGCATCAGCGCCGTAGTGGATAGCTGTTTTTAGCTTGTCCAGGCTGCCCGCCGGAGCGAGCAACTCGGGTTTTGATCTTTCTTTTTTTTGCATATTGATTTATCTATCCGTAATAACAAGAAAACCTAAATTGATGGTCTCGAAAAAAAGTCACTGAAGCAAAAGGTCCACCAACAAAATCAACCGGTTATAATGCAAGTCGATGAAATCAGTTTTATTTAAGATTTCATCATTTATTAATAGAGCCTCCGCCAATCAGGGGCTAAGCCATATGGGAACAGCGGTATTTTTTCTAAAGCCTATGAGTATTTCCGACAAAGTACTAGGAAAAGCCGTAACCGTTGCGATGAGCGGCGGGGTTGATAGTACCACAACCGCCGCTTTATTGAAACAGGCGGGCTGTGATGTTCGTGGAGTTTTTATGGCACTTGCTCAGCCTGATCTCCAGGTGCAGGTTGAGAAAGTCAAAGGGATTGCGGCGCGGCTTGAAATTCCCCTGGAAGTTATCGATCTCAATACCCAGTTTCAAAAAGAGGTGCTTGATTATTTTGCGAGCAGTTATTTTATGGGGAAGACGCCAAACCCCTGTATTGTCTGCAACCGTGAGATAAAATTCGGCCTGCTGATGAACCGGGCTCTTGAATCCGGTGGAGAGTACTTTGCAACAGGACATTATGTAAGAGTGCAACAGAACACAGATGGTATTTTCAAGCTTTTAAAGGGCTTGGACCGAAAAAAAGATCAGTCATATTTCTTATGTCGCCTCACTCAGGAGCAGTTGAGCAGATTGGTTTTCCCCTTGGGCGGGTTTATCAAGGATCATGTGTATGAAATTGCCGCCGGGTTCGGTTTTACCGGGTTTCATAAAGGCAAAGAGAGTCAGGATGTATGCTTTTTAGCCGAGACCAGTGTTGGTGATTTTTTAGCTGCGACGGGGAAAGATCAGGAAAATACCGGCGAAATTGTCACCATGGAAGGCCGGGTTCTGGGCAGGCATGAGGGAATTCACCGGTTTACGGTGGGTCAGCGCCGGGGACTGGGTATTCCGGACAGCACCCCGTATTATGTGCTTGATCTGGATGCGCAAAATAATCAGGTTGTGGTCGGAAAGGATACAGATCTGTGGCACGACTCCATGATAGTCAAAGAGATGAACTGGCTTTCCGGAAAAGCTCCGGAGTTGCCTGCGCAATTTACTGTAAAGATCCGTTACCGGCATCAGGCCGCGGCAGCAAACGTTGAGATGCTTGCCGACAACAGGTTGGAAATCAGCTTTAATGACCGGCAACGGGCGATTACCAAGGGGCAGTTTGCCGCTTTGTATGATGGGGAAGAATTGATCGGCGGTGGCGAGATCCTTTTAAAGGGTTAGTACTTTTGGGAGTGCATTTGCCAGAAGCCCGAGATCCGGTAGAAGAAACATGGAGGCATAACAGAGGTATTTTTTTTAGATGCAAGAAAAGAAAAAAACAAAACCGAAACGCACGGTTGCCCTGACCTCCCTTGGATGCAAGGTGAACCAGTTTGAAACCGCCTCTTTTGTCTCCGCCCTGGAGGAACAGGGTGTTGATGTGGTGCCGTTTACCGAGCCTGCGGACATTTATATAATTAACACCTGTGCGGTTACCTCCAAGGCAGGAGCGCAATCCAGACACTTAATCCGCCGGGCGTTGCGTACAAATCCCAAGGCGCGAATCATTGTTACCGGCTGCTATGCCCAGATTGCCTCCAGCGAAATTCTGGAAATCGGTGATCAGCCGATCTGCATCGTCGGCAACGGCAACAAACATCGGCTGGTTGATATCGCCCTTGCAACAGATTATTGCGATCTCGAGATGTACACCGGCGATATCAGCGTCAAGAAAGAAATAGCCTTCCTGCCGGTGAAGCGTTTTGCCGGGCGGACAAGGGCGTATCTTAAGATTCAGGACGGCTGCAATCGTTTCTGCTCGTATTGCATTGTTCCTTATGCCAGAGGCAGAAGTCGCAGCCTGAAGCTTGACCAGGTACTGGACCAGGCCGATGTTTTTGACAAAGAAGGCTATCAGGAAGTTGTGTTAACCGGTATCCATGCCGGGCTTTACGGCCTGGATCTCGATCCTCCCCTGGAACTCATTGACTTGATCAAGGCCCTTGAAGCCGGGGAAACCGGGTTTCGCTACCGGATGAGTTCTCTCGAGCCCACAGAAATTTCTACGGAAATGTTACAAGTGATGAAAGATTCGCAACGATTTATGCCACATCTTCATGTTCCTCTGCAAAGCGGCGATGATGGTATATTAAAAAAGATGAACCGGCGTTACGCGTCTGATGATTTCAGAAAGATTATTGAGAAATGTCAACAGTTGGTGCCGGAAATATCTATCGGTGTGGATGTGCTGGTTGGATTTCCCGGCGAAAGCGATGAAGCCTTTGGAAACACCGTTCGGCTGCTTGAGAATTTACCCGTTGCCTACCTGCATGTTTTTCCTTACTCCAAGCGCCCCGGCACCCTGGCTGCCAGTATGCAGGACCAGATTCCCAAAAACATCAAGGAAGAACGGGTCGCCCGGCTACGGGAGCTGGATCATAAAAAACGCACCGCCTTTTACGGGAAACAGCTTGGAAAAGTGTTCAAGGTGCTTGCGGAATCGGAAAAAAATAAATTTCGTTTAATGAAAGGCTTTACAGAAAATTATGTTCCTGTTTATTTTGAGGCACCGCACAATTCGATCAATCGGATCGTTGAGGTGAAAATTGAGCGCCTCGTGGACAGGAATGTATTTGGCCGAATCGTATCTTTTTGAGAAAAAAAGACTGAAACACCTTGATTGGTCGATTCAAACGTGGACAGCAAATTCGCCGAATGAAGCACCAGGAAACTCAATCTTTGGCTTTCTCACTTTTTGTGGATTGTTTTTGGTATTTGTAGAACGGACATTAGAATTTTTTGAAAAGTAAATAAAATTAACCACATAACCCTCGCATCAAGAGGGCGCGGCCTTGTCCGGCAACGCATTGTGCCCGCACCTCATGCAGGTTATCATATGGTAAACTGAAAAATTGTTTGGCTTAGGCGTGATATAAACGAGGTCTTGATGATCGGAGAAATAATAGCCATCGGCGATGAATTGACTTCCGGCAGAATTCTGAATTCCAACAGTTATTTTGCCGCAAGCCAGCTTTTTGCCGCAGGGCATGAAATAGTTTCCATGTCAGCCATTGGCGATTCTTCAGAAGCCATCGGCGGCGCTCTCAAAAAAGCCTTGGCCCAGGCTGATTTTGTCGTGGTCACCGGGGGTCTCGGCGCAACAACTGATGACAAGACCAACGAGGCGGTTGCAGAAGCCCTTGCTCGACCGGTTACCTTTTATCCGGAAATATATGAAAAAATAAAGGACACCCCACAGGCAAGTGACTCAAAGGGCCTGAGTCTTGAAAAACTTGCCTGGCTTCCCTCTGGGGCTGAAATATTAAAACCCGAAGCAAAAATGGCCGGCTATCTTTTGTATCATGAAGAAAAACCGGTTTTCTTTCTGCCCGGCGTACCCTATGAAATGAAAGAACTGCTGGTTGACTGTGTTATTCCGCACCTTGAGGCGATGCCGGATAATCACTCCCGGGGGGTGTCTCAGAAAGTATATAAGGTTTTTGGTCTCCCTGAGACCGAGGTGAACAGTAAACTCAAGGATATCGAAAACAAGGATGAACGTATCCGCATCGGCTATTAC
>JAHJJF010000108.1 GCA_018823135.1 Pseudomonadota bacterium | reverse complement strand
GGGGGAGAGGACGTCGCGGTGGTTTCTGATGCCGGGACTCCGGGAATATCGGATCCTGGTGGGATTCTGGTATCCCGGGCGCGCGAATGCGGCATTCCGGTGGTCCCTTTGCCGGGGCCTTCAGCGGTTATCGCTGCATTGAGCGCCTCTGGCTTCAAAGATACGAAATTTCTTTTTTTAGGATTTCTTCCTTCCAAGGTAAATCAACGCAGGCAGCAACTTGAGGCGGTTGCCCAGGAAAAGGCATCAATTGTTTTTTATGAATCGCCGGCAAGGGTATTAAAAAGCCTTGCTGATTGTTTGAAAATATTTGGGGACAGAAGGGCGGTTGTAGCCAGGGAACTCACTAAAATTTATGAGGAATTTCTCACTGGTTCTTTGGGTGAAATAGTTTCGGAGATAGGGAGCCGTGAAACCATCAAAGGGGAGTACGTCGTAATTATTGAGGGCGCTTCTTCCGGAGAAAAACCTGCACGCACCGAAGATTTATCCGAAATACTCAAGTGGTATAAGGCGCAGGGTGTGTCGCTCTCCGAAGCTGTAAAAGCCATATCCCGAGATCTTGGTGTTTCGCGTTCTGAACTTTATACAAGGGCGCTGAATATTTGGGACTCATCTGGATAATTCCCAAAGTATTTATGCCCGGTGCTCCTCGAAGATGCCGGGAGTTTGATAGCTCGTCCGCTTTTGGCGGGACTCAGGCCGCCGTAGTCTCCGCCACTTTGTGAATTTTTTCACCTCAAACTTTTCTATCGACATCTTTTGCAGTGCTCAGCGTTATGCCTTGGGGGCAAACGGTATGAAAAGCCATCAGGATGTCTATTCAAGCAGTTTTTGGGCCGAATCTTTACTGATGGAATTGCTTGCTTGCCAGCTTATCTCGTCTAGGCTATTTTATCTGGAAATGTTACGTTGCTTCTTGCCTGGTTGCTTTTCGAGCTGAGCAGGCAGAAGACATAAGAATGTTTTTTCGCGGAGGGAAATATGGCTGACAGCGGTTCCGGTGTATCCTTATGGGGTAACCTTTTTAAGAAAAGCGAAACATGGCATGAAATGGTTGCAGCTTTATGGGCAAAAACCCCATTGTTTAGAAAAATCCCCCAAAAAGAGATCATCAGACTTGTCAAAAATATGCACCCCAGACACTTCAAGCCCGGCGAGGTAATTTTCCGGACCAGTGATCAGGGGGCCGGCGCTGCCATGGTTTTGAGCGGCAAGGTGGAAATTCGTGCCGGGGAAGTCGTGCTTACTACCCTTGGGCCCGGGGATTTTTTCGGTGAAGTTTCATTGGTACTCGACGAGCGCCGCACCGCGGATGCTGTGGCGGTTGAAGACAGCGAGCTTGCCTTTTTTCTGCGAATTGACCTTGAGGAATGGATTGACCGGGTACCGCGTCATGGTGCACGGCTCGGGACAAATCTGGCGCATGTGCTGGCGCATCGCCTGCTTCACGCCAACCGGATGCTCAGCCAGCGGGGGATGTAATCGTGCTCAGGCAGTTTTTCGCTAATCCGGTAATAAAATCATTACTTGTGTTTCTGCTCCTGGCCTCCATTGCAAGTGGACTTGCCACGGTGCTGAAGCCCGTTCTCATTCCGTTGATTGTTTCCTTTGTTCTCTATGCGCTTCTGGAACCCATGACCGGCAAACTGGTGGGCCGTGGATTTTCGCAGTCTGCTGCCATCGCAACTATTCTGATCGGGGTTGTGGCGCTGATCACCGTAAGTATCGTTTTGTTTTTCCCGATTGTACTGGACCAGATCGAACAATTTCAGAAACAGCTCCCAGCCCTTTGGGCGGAAATATCCAAGAAGGCGGATGAGCTTGCCAACTCAATGAGTGGAGGAATGGGGTTGCAACTTGATTTGGGACAGATGACCAGCAAGTGGTTCGGAAAGGTTCAGGAATCAGCAGCCACGGTTCTTGTGTCCTCGGCGGGTTTTATCCTGAAACTGGCGATCATGATGATCCTGGTGCCGCTGATCACCTTTTTCCTGCTGCGGGATTTCCGCACATTGCGGGGCCAGATCATGGGCTGGCTGCCAAACAACAGTTACGAGCTCGGCTGGTTGATTTATTACCGGGTGACAAAGCAGTTGCAGAAGTATATTCGTGGCGTGCTCATTCAATCCTTTATCGTCGCACTGGTGGTCAGTATCGGTTTTTTTATGCTGGGG
>JAHJJF010000107.1 GCA_018823135.1 Pseudomonadota bacterium | reverse complement strand
CTGCGAGCCAGTGGAGAATTATGTCTGCCGGAAATCCCATCATGATGATTATTTTATTCCTTGTAAGTTGTGGAGTTCATCGAATTCATGGATGTATAATTCCGGGAAGCGCCCAGCTGCCCAGCCAATGGTTAACGAGTCATTTTGTTGCTGAAGGTAAAACTCCCGGGGTGGCGTACAATATACCAGAAACGCGCCGAGAATAATCAGGAAAAAACCCAGGAACACAAGAGAAATGCCGTGAAGTTTCGCAAAGGCAAGCCCGGCCCACCGTGAAATGCCGAGGAGTTCTACCTGGTACGGACCCAGTTTGCCCTGTTGGCGCAGGCGTAAGTCGACTTCGCCAATGATTGTATCATTTTGTGATAAACGCAGGGAGAGCAGAGGGTCCACGTCATAGATGGAAAGGCCCGCGGAATCCGCAAGATATTTTGCCTTTATCGTATAAGGAATCTCAGGAAAGGAAAAATCCCGGTATGCAGGTTCGGTCCTTTTTTGCGGGTGAGAAATATCAAGGCGGAATTTCTCCGCTTTTCCTTTTTGGTCAGTGAGCACAAGGTAAAAGGAGTTGCCGAATGTTTCTTTTTGATAGATGCGGATTCCGGCCATAGTGACAATTTTGTTGATGCCTAATTCGTGGTGGATTTCGCTTTGATCCTGATTGATTATGGTTATTTGCGATACAAGGCTTTTGGTTTTGTCATTTTCCCAGAAATCAGGTTTTACCTGATCAAGACGTATGCCAAAGGGCAAGACAAACTCCTTGGCAAGCAGGCCGTTTTCCTGAAAAGGCAACGAGGCGCCGGCCGGGAAAAATTCCAGGTCCGAGAGATTCAGCCTCCCCTGCTGCTGGGTCAGGGCGACCAGAATTGAGCCGGATGCGACAACAACCATGCCTAAGTGTAACGTGGCATTTCCCCAGTAACCCCAGGGGTTTTTGCTGAGCCGAATGGTTTCAGTGGTTCTTCGTTGGAAACGATAGCCCTTTTTGCGGATTTCGGAGAGCACGGCATTGAATGCGGTTGCAGGAAGAATGAACCTATTTTTAGGCATGTGGCCGCAATCGATGGTACGTTTGCGGGCGAGATTTGTCTGGTCCCAGGTGGATAAGGATAGGGCCAGCAGAAAAACAGACATGGTTGCCAGAAACAAGAGGGAGGTGAAAACATGGTCAAGCCCGAGGAATTGAATCATCAACAGCAGGGTATTGTTTTCTTGCTGCCACGAAGAAAGGGATTCCTGCCCGGATAAATAGCGCTGCGGGATCAAGACATCCGCCATAATCAAGACAAGCAGCAGGACTATCAGGGAAAGAACGGTTTTTCTTCTGAGGAGTATGCGTTTGAGGAATGTCAGCATGAAGAGCAAGATAACATAAACTGCTCGGAAAAGTTATTCGAGGAAAAATTTTTCTCTCTGCCGGGGATGGAAATTTATTTAAGCGTGTAAATGTAAATAGAAGTGTGAGTTTTCTTACACTACCAGCTTGTTCCGAGACCGGAATTATGTATAGCAGCCGTGCAACCGGAAGTACAATCAGCAGTCGTGTAAGTCGTGACTTGGTAGCGAAATTTGGTCAAAGACCCGCCGGGTGTTCCCCTGGCGATTTTATCACCGCCGGCGCCGTTTGGATAATATCGCGCCGGCAATCCACCGCCGTCTGCACAGATGAGCCGCTCAAGCTTGCCGCCGTGGGGTACCCGGATATGGCAGTCCACACAGGCGACGTACCAGCCCAGGCCACCCCGGTGATTGGCTGCAGAATGGAAATTGCCGGTGGTGTTGGGGTTGGGGTGGCAGTTCAAGCAGAATAACCCATTATTTGTTCCTTGAAACGAGGCCTCATTGCCAAGCACCTTGTAAGTGGAGTTTCCCCTGGTGTTGTCCGCAGTGGCAGTGCCGTTACTGTTTGCTGTATAATACGGCCAGGCTTTGTTGGTGCCGGCAAGCATCCATTTGACTGCCGAGCCATGGGGTCCGGCTCTGGTGGAATCACTTGCATGACAGTCGGAGCAGTACATGGTGTCACCCGGAGCCCAGCCGCCTGCAAGCTGGGTGGTCAGTAAAGCGTTGGGGCTTGCCTGGACAATGGGGTGATAGGAAAGATTATTGGGATTGAACTCAAGGCCCACATCGGTCCAGGCGGTAGCGCCGGCGGCAGGTGACCAGGTGCTGGCCAGATTGGCGTTGGATGCTGAGTGGCACTTGAAGCAGATTTCATACTCTTTGGTGGCGGTGCCAAGTGTATAGGTGTTGCCGGGAGAGAGGTCCCAGTTGCCCGTATCCCAGGTCGGGATCGCGCCTTTAACCCCTTCCAGGG
>JAHJJF010000106.1 GCA_018823135.1 Pseudomonadota bacterium | reverse complement strand
GGAGTGCATGCGGCAATTAAAAACGAGATACCCGAGCCGAATTGCAGGAGCACACCAAAGACCCGGGCGCCTAGTCTTTTCTGCCTGACCCCGACCCAGACCATGGCCCCGCCTTCAAGAGCCCATGCCGTAGCAGTCCAATGACCATCCAGGGCAAGGGGAATGGCAAGGGAGCCGAAGACTACCCCTATAGCCAGAAAAGCCTCGGTCAGCATCCGCATGCCTTCAGTCAGACGCCGCCAGAGAATTGTTGCTAAAAGGATATAAAACAGACCTGCAGCACAAGCGCTGATGGCTAGTCCATATTCGAAGTCCTTCACCAGACAAGCCTGCAGGGCAAAGGAAACAAGGGATACGCCGAAAACCAGCGGCCCGTCAATAAAGCCTTTTAATTTCGGCGGCTGGCGATGGGCAAACAGCACCGAGATAGCCACATAAAACACAAAGAACAGTACGAGAAAGGGTTCGGTGGTGCTAAAATAATCCGGCTGATAATAGTTACTCCCCCAGAATGAAGCAATCACAAAGGTAAAAACAAAACCCAACAGGTTAAGCACCCGCCATGCTTTAAACCAGGCAATCCCGAGAATTCCGGCATTTAACAGGGCGTAATAAGAAAAGAGCATTACATGGCTGCCGCTGCCGGTGGACATCAGTACCGGCGCAAGAAAACCGCCGGTTATGCCGAAGATCGCCAAAGCTTTAGCGTCCTGCATCACCGCCAACGCCCCGGAAAGGCCCACAAGGCCGACCATTATGACCAGAGATAAGGTGGGGGGAAGAAAATGGTAAAGCTTTGATGCTGCAAAGACGGTCAGATACAGGATACCGACCCCGCCACCCTGTAAAGTTAATCCGTAGAGCAGGACCCGAGCGCGAAGACGCCAGCCGGCAATCAACAGGGACAATCCAAAAACAGCAACGCCTGCCAGTCTGAACTCAATTGGAAAAAGGTTGCGCTGTGCGGCATATTTCAACAGGAATGCGACGCCGAAAAACAATATGATAATGCCGACCTTGAGAACAATATTTCCTGTAGTGAAAAAGGCCTTTAACTGCTCCAGAAATTTGTCAATGGGCCCAGGAGGTGCTGGAAAAAAATCTCTGGCATCGGCGACTTTTCGATACTCCGCAACAAACTCTCCGGGTGGTTCTTTTACTTCTTTTTTCTCGGAAACTGCTGCAATTCTTGTGGCAATCGGTTCCTCTTTCAAATCCTGCGTAAAAGAGGGCACCCTTACTTCTTCCCTGATTTCGCCTTTTCTGGTTCGAAGCTTCTCTGTCTCTTGCCCCTTAGGATTACTCTCCTCAAGTTTTTTTATACGCTTTCGAAGAGACATAACTTCAGCAAGAACAATGAGCAGCAAAACCCATAGGAATATTTGCATACGCGAGCCTTTCTCCTCTCACAAATGTTGGTAAAGGGGGCATACAGATTTTCCAAAAAGACTACCCTGCTTGACAGGCAAATTCAAGAGGTTATCAGCTTCGGATTTATGAATGATTGAAAGGTGAATATTTAATTAAAGGTAAGCAAACACAGAAAAAATCAGCATTGCGCTCTGGGAAGGGTTATGACAATTCGGGTGGAGCCCTTTCGGGCCTCGATGTCCATATTGCCGTGATTCGCGGTGACGAATCTTGAAATGATGTTGAGCCCCCGGCCCCGGACTTGGGCATTCTTGATATTCTCTAAATGCTCCTGGGAAATTTCGCCGCTGTTTTCAACGATCAGGGTCACCATATCGTTATCCAGAAAGCCTTGAATCCTGACGCTGCCGCCTTTTTTGGGCACCGCCTTTATGGCGTTACTCAACAGGTTGTCCAGGATTCTCTCAAGGCCGTATCGGGGGCAGTAAACCACCAGATTTTCTTCCAGATCAGGTTCGTGCAATTCCACATGTTGCAGCTTTGATTCATACACAACTTCACGAAAAATACTGACCCGTTGCCGGAGGATAGCGGCAAGATTCAATTCCTCCTCACGACCGGAACCGCTCATCGCCTGGGCGAGATCCTGCATACGGGCCGCTTCCGAGGCCATGATCTCAACATAGGAGGTCAGCTTCGACCGGACATCCTCCAGGTTTTCATTTTCCATGAGTTTCAGGACGCGATTTGAAAATCCGGCAAGAGCGATGGCAGGATTCTTGATGTCATGCAGCACATCATCCAGAAACTCCAGCTTCGATGCCTTCATGATTTCCTTACCGAAAAAGGTTATCAGCTCCACCTCTTCTTCAGTAAAGGCCTGGCGATGCCTGGTGGCGAAAAAAATCATCAGATGCCGGACCTCGCCGACAACTTTCAGGGGAACGAAAAGAATGGAATGAATATTATGTTCCTTCACCAGATCATGAAGCCGGTCGCTGATCAAAGAACTTTTAATAGGGTTCTTGACCAGAATATAGGATGGGGTGATCCTTTCATATTTGCCGTCGCCGATGGACTTTGTTCCGGAAATCGCCGCCTGAAAATACGGATGATGGGAAACCGTATAGCTGTAATTGGCTTCATAATAATTCACATCCGATGGATAGGAGGCTTCAAGATGGATATGTTGCCGGTCGTCTGAAACGGTTAACAGAGAGCAGCCCTGCACGCCAAGCATTTCGTCCAGTTCCGGGACAAGCAGGATAAAAAGATCTTTAAGCTTGATCCCTTCGCGGCGACTGAGCTTGAAGAAGATATTGTTTATGATGGTCTCTTTGCGCCGGTTCAGCTTCTGAAGATCGAGGATCTTTTTCTTGGCAAGGACAAAACTGATGCGCCGGGACAGCAACTCGGCATGGGTAATTTCCAGGTCGGTGAATTTTCGCCCCTTCTCCTTGTAATAAATCTGCATGGTGCCGAGAAGGTCTTCCCCGGTGGCAAGCATCGGCACCGGATTAAAGAGCGGCACGGCCAGAAGCGAATGAAAGCCGCGGGCCTTGACAATGGTTTTATCCTTGAAAAGAGGATGTTCAAAAATATCGGGTACGGCTATGGCTTTTTTCTGCTGGACCACCAGACCTGAGATGGATTCCTTGAGCGGGACGGAGGCGAGCCGGTCATAATTGGAAACGCCATAGGCTCCGAAACTGGTCATCCGCATATCATCCGGCTCGATGATCCTGATGGTTGCGGCATCGGCAAAGAGATGCTTGACGATAAGCTTGGCTGCAAGTTCAAGGATTTTCCGGGTGGGTTGCGACGGATCAAGGGCCAGGATTTCTTCCGTTTCGCTGATTATCGAAGAGAGAAACCAGGTCTGATATTCGTCTTCAAGAGCGGCGATCTGGTGCTGTCTGGCGCGAGAAAGCTCACTTTCTTCCAGTAACTGAAACCGGGTGATAAATTCCGCGAGTTTTTTTTCCATACCATGACCCAATCCGCAAGCGAAATTGATTATAAAGGATCTTTACTTTGATGGTAGACAGCGAGAAGGCTTGAGTCAAGCAGTATGGATCAGAAACACAACTATCCTTCAAGGGCCAATTCAATCAACCTGTCGAGAAGCGCTGAAAAACTCAAACCCTGCGCCGCTGCAGCCTGAGGAAGAAGACTGGTCGAAGTCATGCCGGGGATGGTGTTGGTCTCAAGCACATAGATATCCGTCCCGGAAATGATCATGTCCGTCCGGCTATAACCCCTTAAAAGCAATGCCTTGTGTGCGGTTACGGCAATATCCTGGGCCCGCCTGGTCAGTTCAGGACCAATTTCAGCAGGACATACCTCGCGGGTCGCACCGGGCTGGTACTTGGCTTCATAATCGAAAAATCTGTATTTCTGATCAGGGATAATTTCCACGATGGGCAAGGCTTCGAGGGTGTCGTTGCCAAGAACGGCGCCGGTAATTTCACGACCGGCAATAAATTTCTCCACCATGACCGCATTATCATACTTGAATGCCTCGCGGATGCCGCGGCCAAGCTCTTCTTCAGTTTCGGCAATACTCATGCCCAGGCTTGACCCCTGGCGCACCGGTTTTATGACCAGCGGCAGGTCAAGTTCATCGGCAAGGCCTGCCGGAGAATCAATGTCCTGCGGGAGTGCCATGACCCAGTCGGCAACCAGGAGTCCGGCGTTATGGTACAACTCCTTGGCAAGATTTTTATCCATTGCAATGGCACTGCCAAGCACCCCGGAGCCCTGATAGGGAATTCCCAGAAGATCAAGATACCCCTGCACCGTGCCGTCCTCGCCGAACACCCCGTGGAGCAGGATAAAGGCCACATCTATGTTTTTTGCATCTTCGGCCAGTTTGCCAAGATCATTTGCCGGATCATAACGCTTCACCGTGTATTTTTGCGGATCAAGGGCCTTTTCAACTTCCAATGCCCCCTTAAGAGACACTTCCCGTTCCCCTGATTTGCCGCCGGCAAGCAGAGCAACTCGTAATTTATTGTTCATGAAAAACTATCCTGATTTAATTCCATTTAAGTTATCGCAGAACAGCCTGAAGGCTGTTAATTAATCCCACATTCGCCCCACATCCACAGAGAGAATCGGTACTTCAAACAAAATAGTACTTTACCTTCTTCCTCTCATTTCGTAAACCATTGACATGGACCAGCAAATCATAAAAGCGCTTGAAAAAATCATCGGCAAGGAACATCTGACCACAACCCCTGAAGAACTGCTCTGCTATTCCTACGACGCAACCGCCCGGGAATTTCCTCCAGCTGCTGTTGCCTTTCCCGGCAACACCGAAGAAGTCGCAGCAATAATGCGGCTTGCCAACCAACTTTCTTTTCCAGTGGTTCCCCGGGGAGCGGGAACCGGAATGACCGGTGGTGCTTTACCCATAGCCGGCGGCCTGGTCATGGCCATGAGCCGCTTCAACCGCATCCTTGAAATTGATTCGGAAAATCACATCGCAGTGGTGGAGCCGGGGGTGATCACCGGCGATTTCCAGAATGCCGTAAAAAAACTGGGCCTTTTTTATCCGCCGGATCCGGCAAGTCATAAATTCTGCAGCCTGGGCGGCAATGTGGCGGAATGCGCCGGAGGCCCAAGCGCCGTAAAATACGGGGTCACCAGAGATTATGTCCTGGGCCTTGAAGTCGTGCTTCCGGACGGCAGAATACTTACCACCGGCACCAGAACCGCCAAGGGCGTGGTGGGCTACGATCTTTCCCGCCTCTTTGTGGGATCGGAAGGCACCCTGGGGATCATTACAAAAATTATCCTCCGCCTGCTTACCAACCCTGAAGCACGGGTCTCTTTTCTGATCGCTGTAGAAAGCCTTGCTGCGGCCACGGCTCTTGTAGCAAAAATTCTAGCATCACACCGGCCATGCACCCTTGAATACATGGACCGGACGGCGATCAAAATCGTTTCTGCATCCCTTCCCTTTTCCCTGCCCGAACAAACCGAAGCCATCCTGATTCTCGAACTGGACGGCGACAAAAAGATCATTGAAACCCAATCGGAAGAATTACTGGATTTCCTTCAGTCTCAGCCCGGCATTATCGAAATCAGCAAGGCTGATACCGATGAAGAACGCGAAGCCATCTGGTCAGCCCGGCGTGCTGTTTCGCCTGCCGCCTTTCAATTAAAGCCGCACAAAATCAGCGAAGACGTTGTGGTTCCCCGCACGAAAATTCCAGAACTTGTTGCCTTTACAGAACAACTGGCTCTTGACCTTGATGTTATCATCTTTACCTTCGGGCATGCCGGAGACGGCAATATCCATGTCAATATAATGCTTGATAAAGCCAATCCAGAAGAAGCCCTGCGCGGCGAAACCGCCAAAAGACAACTCTTTGAAAAAGTCATCAGCCTCTCGGGCACCTTATCCGGAGAACATGGCATCGGCATCACCAAGGCGGAATTTCTCCCCCTGGAACTTGATCCCAACACCCTTTCAGTGATGCAGGAGATAAAAAACCTTTTTGACCCGAACAACATCCTGAATCCGGGAAAGATATTTCCGCCGCAGAAGAAAACAACCTGAATTAAGGCACAAAAAACAATTGACAGATACCCCTATCATCTTATATAAAGCATGTTTTGTCTTGCCGCCTGACTTGGTCTTTACATTTTCCAGAATGGCAATCATCGAAAAACAATGCAGGGCAAGGCGTTACACTATTAAATTAGTAAATTGACAATCAATAAATACTATTGGAGTTACCATGATCGAAGTTGAAGTTAAGGGAGATATTGAACAGGCGATACGGATTCTTAAGAAAAAACTCCAGCTTGACGGTGTTAAAAAAGAGCTGAAAAGACGGGAATCTTACGAAAAACCCAGTGCCAAGCGTCGTCGCAAAGCAGCGGAAGCACAAAGAAAAATTCGCAAACTCAAACTCCGCTCTGATAGAGACTAATATCACGCTTTTCCCCGTTTTATGCGGGGAAAAGCTATTCCTGCTTTCTCCTCTGATAGTATATAAAGGGAGATATGTCAGCCTCCCAAAGCAAATCCACCCAGATTTTCAAATCCAACCTGGATATATTTCTCCACTATCTGGCCGCGGAACGCCGCCTTTCTGAAAACACCCTTTCATCGTATCATTCAGATATCAATTTCTTTATCGCTTCCATGACCAATGCCGGCATCCATGATCCGGCAAAAGTTGAAACCCGGCATATCAGGAATTTTCTTGCGAGTTGCAATAAAGAAGGCCTTTCCTCCCGCAGCATGGCACGAAGGGTTTCAACGCTTCGTGCTTTTTTTCGTTTTCTGCTTGCCGAAAAAATAATCACAAAAGACCCCACCGGAATTATCGATCTGCCCAAACCCAAGCGCACCCTGCCAAAGGTCCTTACCATAACAGAAGTCTCAACTCTTCTTGAAGGGCCTGATTCAGGAATCCCCTTGGATTTACGAAATACCGCAATGCTCCACCTGCTGTATGCCTCCGGCATGCGTGTTTCAGAACTTGTCAAGCTGCCGGTTGCATCATTAAACATCACGGCCGGACATCTCCGGGTTCTGGGCAAAGGAAGCAAGGAACGCCTGATCCCTTTTGGCGAACAGGCAAGGGACAAAATTACAATCTATCTTGAAGACGGCCGCGGACGGATATTAAACCACCGGCACAGCGATTTTCTTTTTGTCACCAAGAGGGGCACGGCCATGACCCGGCTGCGCTTCTGGCAGATCATCCAGGAAACGGCCACCCGCGCAGGGATCAGGAAAAAAATCAGCCCTCACGTGCTTCGGCACTCCTTTGCCACGCACCTGCTTGAAAACGGCGCCGACCTTCGTTCTGTCCAGCTCATGCTGGGACACTCGGATATTGCCACAACCCAGATTTATACCCATGTTGACAGCAACCGCCTGAAATCTATTCACCAGAAGTTTCACCCCCGCGGCTAGCCGTAATACTGTCCATTTGATCGAACCGCAGAATATCGACCAGGAAAGCGTAGACTCCGAGGAATATCAAATGTCGAATGAACGGATTTTACTTCAAAATTCTGCGGCTCCACGTTCGATATTCGATATTCAAAAACTCTCAATCTCCTTAAGTGAACGGTATTGCGGCTATCCGGCGTAAATCAGGTGACTCTCTTACCGTCAGATGCCATCTCCTTTTGCATAGAATAGATCTTGCGGTTAATCTCCTGTTTTTATTTGTGAATTCTCCCTGCATGCTTTACCTTATATTCATTAGCTAACGCCTTGGAAATTCCAGACAGGTTTTATGAAATTTCAATTAATCAAAACGGCTCCACGAAAGGTTTTCACTGGTGCTGAAGATGCAAGGAAGAAATGTGTTCGCGGTACTAATAGTGCGTGAACATGTTGATAACACAGCTGATTTAGTGCCAGGGGAAGCCCGTTATAATACCTACTAATTAGTAATAATAAAATACATGGAAGTAATCACCACACATCTCAATGCCGATTTCGATGCCATGGCCTCAATGGTCATGGCAAAAAAACTGTACCCGGATGCGGTGTGCGTTTTTTCCGGCTCACAGGAAAAAAACCTCCGGGATTTCTTCGTCGAATCAATCCATTATTACGGTGTACAGCGGCTCAAAAATATCAATCTTGACGAGATTACCAAACTGATCATTGTTGATACGCGCCAGCCGAAAAGAATCGGAAATTTCCAGCAACTCCTTGATAAAGAAGGAGTCGAGGTGCATATTTTCGACCATCATCAGGATGCCCCGGGCGATATCAAGGGTGATTATGAGGTGATCCGCCCGGTGGGCTCCACCTCGACAATCCTTACCGATCTGTTCAGAAAAAACCGCACGAAAATAACCCCTGAAGAAGCAACTATTCTGGCCATGGCCATTCATGAAGACACCGGTTCATTCACCTTTGACTCAACCACTGCTGATGATCTCAAAGCAATGGCCTGGCTCCTGAAAAAAGGCGCTGATCTTCACAAAATATCCCAGTTCGTCGCCAAGGAGCTCACAACCGGTGAAGTCTCTCTTCTGCACGAACTGATCCGCTCGGCCACAACCTATACGATCAGGGGAATCGATATTGTTGTCGCCAAAATTTCCGTACCCGACTACGTCGACGAGTTTGCCATGCTGGTCCGCCGCTTTCTGGTGATGGAAAATCTCAACACGCTTTTTGCCATCGCCCGGATGGACGATCGGATTTATCTTATCGCCAGAAGCCGGATTCCGGAGGTAAACGTCGGAAAAATAGCGCTGGATTTCGGCGGCGGCGGGCATGCCTCGGCAGCTTCGGCAACCATCAAGAACATGACACTCATCGAGGCGGAAGAAAAACTCATCCAACTGCTTCACAAACATGTCAGCCCGGAAAGTTTTGCCCGGGATCTCATGTCTTCACCGGTTATCTCGGTCAAGCCTGATGTGCCGATCAAAGATGCCAACCAGACACTCACCCGCTACAACATCACAGTGCTTCCGGTATTCAAGGACAAAAAGAAAATTCTCGGACTCATCTCCCGCCGGGTTGTTGAAAAGGCCATCTTTCACGGCTTAGGCGACCTGCCGGTGTCTGAATACATGAGCACTGATTTTGTGACATTACCGCCGTCATCCTCTCTTTCGGATATTGAGGAACTGATAATCGAGCATCGCCAGCGATTCATCCCGGTTGTCTCAGACAAGGGAATCATGGGCGTAATCACCCGCACCGACCTGCTCAATCTCCTGGTCAATGATCCTGCCCGGCTTCCTAAAAATCTGCTTTCGGAAAACGATCAGCCGTCCACGGAACGGAACAGAAATCTCAACAGCCTCATGGTGGAAGCCCTTTCCAGAGATATCATCATCCTGCTCCGCACCATCGGCGAAGTTGCCAAAAAGAACAATTGCGCGGCCTATGCCGTGGGCGGATTTGTCCGGGACCTGCTGCTCCATGTTGACAATCTTGATCTGGATATCGTCATTGAGGGAGACGGCGTCGACTTTGCAAGAAAACTTGCCGCACATCTTGGCGGTGAGGTGAGAATTCATGAAAAATTCAGCACTGCCGTGGTCAAATTACCGGATGGTTTCAAAATTGACGTGGCAACGGCTCGGCTTGAATATTATGCTTATCCCGCGGCCATGCCCACCGTGGAACTCTCATCGATAAAACTTGACCTTTACCGCCGGGATTTCACGGTCAATGCCATGGCGATTCATCTGAATCCTGAAAAATTCGGCATCATGGTCGATTTTTTCAATTGCCAGAGCGACCTCAAGGATCGTCAGATTCGAATCCTGCACAATTTGAGTTTTGTCGAGGACCCGACCAGGATCTTCCGGGCAATCCGTTTCGAGCAGCGCATGGGGTTTACCCTTGGAAAGCATACGGAAAAACTCATTAAGAATGCCGTGCGCATGGACCTGTTCAACAGATTTTCCGGACGCAGGTTCTTTGGCGAGCTGCAACTGATTCTTTCGGAAGAAGACCCTCTGCCGGCAATAAACCGCCTGAATCAATTCAATCTGCTGAAATTCCTGAGCCCGACTCTCAAGCTTGATCAGCGCCTCAAACACATACTGGACGACACACAGAAAGCCATTGCCTGGCATAAACTCCTGTATCTCAATGAACCCTGCCAGCTATGGATGGTCTACCTGCTGGCGCTCACCGCCCGAACGCCGATGAATGAAGTCCTGTCTTTTTGCATTAATTTTGAAGTGCCGGAAAAATACCGCCAGATCCTGATCAAAGAAAAAAGCGACGTGTACAAAATCGACCAGTCACTCCACCGCCGGACGCCTTTCAGGGCAAGCGAGGCATACTGGCTGCTGCATGATCTGAGTCATGAAGGTGTGCTCTACCTCATGGGGATAACCAAAAAGAAATCTGCAAAAAAACTGATTTCCCATTACTTTACCACGCTGCGCCACATGAAAACTTTTACAACCGGTGCGGTTCTTAAAAAAATGGGGTATCCTGCCGGACCGATCTACCGGACAATCCTCAATCATGTTCTTGAGGCTAAACTTGACGGCCTGGTCAAAACACGCAAAGAAGAACGCTCCATGATCAAGGAGCTGTATCCTCTGGCTGATTATGCCGGGAAGCCCACGGGGACAGAATAATTTTCAAAAGAACAAAAACACAGGGGCTCCACACCATTTTCGGCATGAGCTCCCCATAAAGCTGTGGCATTTTATGCTGTGGAGGTGACTTGCGCCCGGCCCGAATTTCGAAACGATCAGGCCCGAAGGGGGCGTGACAGGAAGTCACGCATCGACGAACCCGCAGGTAAGCAACGACTCCGGGAGGCGGGATTTCGTCGGCCAGCGAAGAAGTTCGGAAAAGCCGAAGCATCCGAGCCGGAACATCATAAAACGGCTGCAAAATGAAATCACTCTGTTTACGGTTTTATCAAAATTCACAAAAGCCGCATACGATAATTCATGTTTCCCTTAACCAATCAACGAAATCAAAACGGTCATACGGATCCATAACATATGAATATAGAAAATTTTATCAGGGATCTCACTATCCTTGCCCCGCCATTTCTGCTCGCCCTCACAGTCCATGAAGTCGCCCACGGGCGCGTTGCCTACCGTCTCGGCGACCCGACGGCATATAATCAGGGACGCCTCACCTTGAATCCCCTCAAGCATCTGGACCCCATCGGCACCATCTGTTTTTTCATCATGAAAATCGGCTGGGCCAAGCCGGTGCCGGTGAACCCGATATATTTCAAAAATCCCAGAAAGGACATGCTCTGGGTTTCCCTTGCCGGACCCGGTGCAAATTTCATGCTGGCCATTGCCAGCGCAATTCTCGCAAAAGTCCTGAGTCTTGCCGCACCGCTGATTCCAAACTTTTTTCTGTGGCCGTTGCTGAATATGGTTGCGGCAAGCATCTGGATTAATATCATGTTCGGCGTCTTCAATCTTGTACCCATCCCGCCCCTTGACGGCAGCAAGATTCTCATGGGCCTGCTTCCCGACGGTCTTGCCCGCTCCTATGCCCGGGTGGATCGCTACGGATTCATTGTCCTCCTGATCCTTTTTTATACCGGAATCCTCCCCAGGCTGATCCGGCCGATCATCACCTTTGCCCACGGCATCATTGCCGGATAAACCCCGATGCGTCCGGTTCCTTTTTTTCGCCTCTTTCCCAAAAAGTCATATCCATAATCGGCTGAATCCTGCGTGTTCCAATTCAGACGGGTATAGCACCGGCAATTTGTCGATTTGATTTGGCATTTGAAGGCAGCGGGATTAATTCAGGAAGGATTTTTTTTTGCCATTTTGACAAAACACCATGTCATTATGGCAGTCAGATCGACACGCAAAAAACTTAACACACTGATATAAAAGGGAATATTACTGTTGGCACGGTTCTGGCAATATAATCAAGCAAAGAGCGACACTAACTATCCGACCCAGATGGAGGGAAAGAAAATGAATACAGAAAACACCGCAGCAAAAACAATCACCAGGCAAGGCGTTAATACCAAAACCACGGATTCCGCAAAATCCGGAATCGATGCAGTTTCCAAGGGCAGCATCATTCTCATGGGCGCGGTTTCCGCAATCATCGGCCTTTGGGCGGTTGCCTGCTTTGTTGGAGCGATGATGAGCAGCAGCAGCCCCACAGGCGTCTTCGGCGGCTGGTTCAGTTCAATCATCGGCATGTAATTAAACAAACAATACCTTTAAAAAAATATCGGGGGCACACCATGAATACCACAGCAACAAGAACCAAGACAAATGAAGCGATTACAACTCAGGCCGGAATCGACGCAGTAACCAAGGGCAGCATTGCCATCATGGGCAGCGCCTCAGCACTGATCGGACTTTGGGCTGTAGCCTGTATCATCACTGCAGCTTTCACCGCAGGACCATTAGGATTAGCCAGGGGATGGTTCTCGGCAGTGGCTGGAATGTAATAACGATTTTTCACAATCTTAAATAATAAATTTCACAAAACCGGGAGATTATACATGAGCACGATGATCAAATCCAAAATTCAGGCTAAAATCCGCGCCAATGAAGGAACCCAGGCAGGAGTCGATTCAATTTCAAAGGGAAGCCTCATTGCCATGAGCTCAGTTGCTGCTCTGGTGGGTCTTTGGGCGGTTGCCTGCTTTGTTGGCGCCTCCATCAGCACCGGACCGGTTGCAATGATCAAAGGATGGTTCTCAGCCCTGGCCGGCATGTAATCTCTTGTAAGCTGCGGTCTCATGGCACCGCGTCTCCTTCGTCAACAGGAGGACGATGCTTCCCTCGCCCGATAATCTGCGGCAGTCACATAACTTCTAAAAAACCGCTGTCCCGGCTCCATACCGGCGCAGCGGTTTTTTTATCAACTTTCCGGCGAACATATTTGCCTTGCGATTCCATTACCGTATTCGCCTGAAACACTGAAGGCTTTCCAAAACCGTTAAAATAATTTACCTTTACTTCATCCGGATACGGTACTTCTCACTAAAACTCTCACAGACCACTCGAAACACGCAATGCAACCAGCCAGAAAAAAACTGGGAAATTACATCATCATCGCCTTCTTTCTCAATGTCTTTGCGATCTTGAGCCTTGGCGGGGTCTGTATCCTGATGGTCAAAGACATCGTCCACAATATCACCGAGCTTGAGGATGAAAGCAGCAATGTGAGCCGCGCCGATGATATCAACAATAAAACCCATGAGATGATTTTTGCCATCCACCAGGCAATCATCAATATTGATAAATACTATCTGGATTATGCAATCAACATTGTCGACGACGTCGAAAATAAGGTGTCGCTCTATAAAGCCGAAGAAGAATCAAGCACCAAACCTCACAATAAAGAAGAGGTAAAGATCCTGGAGCAGATGCTTGCAGATTTCGCCGGCCTTCGCAAGGAAATCAACTCCATCCACAAAACGTTTTCCGAAACCGGCAAACTTGACAAAACCTCTATTTCTAAACTTGAGCGCCACGCAAGCGCCATCCAGAACCAGGCGGTTAAACTTAATAAAATCCATTTTGAAATCATTAATGTCCTGGTCCATGAATCCCATAATAAAATGTACTTCATCCTGTTGCTCTACCTGGTCTCAGCCCTGGTTGGCATTCTTGCCTCGGTTGTCGGCTATATCATCCTTACCCGGAACACGGTGTTTCCCATAAAAAATCTTGCCTTTGCCACCCAGAAGGTTGCAGACGGCGACCTTTCCATCCGCGTTCAAACCAAATCAGCAACGGAGATCGGCGCTCTTTATGATTCCTTCAACGTCATGACCGAACGTCTTGAAAAACACGAAAAACAACGGGAAGAATTTAAATTGGAACTGGAACGCCAGGTCCGGGAAAGGACCTCGGAACTGCGGGCGGCAAACGAATCGTTGCGAAAGGCCCAGGTCGATCTGATCCGCATGGAAAAAATCGCCACTCTGGGCCAGATCGCCACCACGGTGAATCACGAGATCAAGACGCCGCTCAATTCACTGTATATGAACCTGCAGCTGCTCACCAAAAAGATCAACAAGAGCGAATTGCAGGATGATGCCGCCAAAGACGGCATGCTTGCCGTTACCGCCATCATCGACAGTGAAATTGTCAGAATCAATGAAATCCTTGAAGAATTTGTCAAATACGCGCGGTTTTCCTCGCCGGTGCTCAAGGAAAACGACCTCAACGAGGTTATCCGCAATGTGGCGCAGATGATCAATCAGAACGCCGAGAAATCCAACGTCGCCATCGAGCTTTCCCTGGATGACAACAACGGTCTTTCGATGATTGATGCCAAGAAGATGACCCAGGCGATTCTCAATCTCTGCGTCAATGCCATCCAGGCGATGCCGGACGGCGGCCGGCTGTTTATCGGCACCCACCAGACCAAACAGTACATTATTACAACTATTGCTGATACCGGTACCGGCATTTCCAAGGAAGATCTTGAAAAAATCTTTGATCCGTTCTTCACTAAAAAGGAAAAGGGCCTGGGGTTCGGCTTATCCATTGTTCAAAGAATTATTGAAGACCAGAAGGGCTGGATAAGCTGCTTCAGCGAATTAGGGGAATTTACGATTTTTGAAATTGTCCTGCCGACCCTCGACCTTAACCACAAACAGCTCCAGCAAGAGGGTTGAATATCCAGATTCAGCCATTCAACCCGGCCGATAAGGAAAAACCCCTTCCTTGACCACCAAGGATTACGAGACACATAAAAAAACTATGGAAAAGAATATAGCGATACTCGTGGTCGACGATGACCAGATAACCAGGCAGACTTTGTCCATGGCCCTGGAGGATGATTATACGACATTTACTGCCGAGGACGGCCGGGATGCCTTGAAGGTGCTTGCCAGAGAAGAGATTGACCTGGTGCTCTCAGACCTTGATATGCCGGGGATGACCGGCATCGAACTTCTTGAAGAAATCAATAAGCGGGAAAATCCTTACCCGGTCATTTTCATCACCGGCCAGGGCACCATCGAGACCGCGGTGCAGGCCATGAAGCTGGGCGCCTATGATTACATAACCAAACCGATCAACATCGACCGCCTCATGCTGCTCATCGAAAAAACTTTAGAAAACAAGCGGCTCAAGGAAGAAAATATCTTCCTCAAGAAACGAATCAAGGAAAGCCAGCCGGAGCTCAATCTGATTGGCAATTCCGTGGAGATGAAAAAAATCACCGAGCTTGCCTTGCAGGTTGCCGCAACAAGGGCCACGGTGCTCATTGAGGGCGAATCCGGCACCGGCAAGGAACTGATCACCAATATCATCCATTATAACAGCCCGGTGGCCCATGGGCCGTTTATCAAGGTGAATTGCACCGCCTTTGCCGAGGGCGTGCTGGAATCCGAACTTTTCGGCCATGAAAAAGGGGCGTTTACTGGTGCGGTCTCCACCAAAAAGGGGCGGTTTGAGCTTGCTGACGGCGGTACCCTGTTTCTTGACGAGATCGGTGACATGCCCATGTCGATCCAGGTCAAAATGCTCCGGTTCCTCCAGGAAAAAACCTTTGAGCGGGTTGGCGGCACAAAGACCTTCAAGGTGGAGGTGCGGATCATTTCAGCAACCAACCGAAACCTGGAACAGCTCATCAAGGAAGGGAAATTCAGGGATGATCTTTATTACCGGCTGCGGGTCGTGAAAATGGAAATGCCCCCCCTGAGAAGACGGAAAGGCGATATCAAGCCGCTGGTTGAAAACTTTATCGAGAAATTTTCAAGTTTTCACGGCAAACCGATCACCGGAATAACCGAAGAGGTTCTGCAATTAATGGAAGACTACCGTTGGCCGGGAAATATCCGCGAGCTCATTAACTGCATAGAAAGCGCCGTTGTCATGAGCAGAGGGGACACAATTGATATCCAGTCGATCCCGGAATACCTCGCCTACAAAACCGTTGACGCCGACACCGACATGGAGGGCGGCCTGCTCCAGGAGCTTGAAAGAAATGCGATTGTCCAGGTTCTTGATGAAACCGGCGGCGATAAAACCAAGACAGCTAAAAAGCTCGGCATCGGGCTTCGCACCCTGTACCGGAAAATAGAAAAATACAATCTGGAAAACTGACACAACCCCTGATGTTGTCGGGCGCTCAGCTCTTTTCAACTTTGCCGGAAGGTTTTACGAAAGCATATACCAGGCAAGCTTGTTGTCCTGTCCGCCGCTTTCAAGCACCATGCAGCCGATATAATTATTTCTGACAAAACGAACCAGCAGATTTCTCTCGATTAATGTCTTTGCCGAGTCATCCAGACGTGTCTTCAGCCGGACATAATCATTAACGGATAATTCATGCGCTACCAATGTTTTAAAGCCAATACCATTCATTGAGATATTCTCAATCAGGCAATTCGGCTTTTTAAAGTGAACAAATGTTGTTTCCCAATGTACCACAGGAAACTTTTCACCTTCCTGGTGATGAAATTTTTCGAAAAACCCATCCAGTTCGGTTTTCTTCCTGAATTTCTTTCTGCCCTCAACTTCAACCTCAAATAAATTACCACAGGTACATCTTGCCTTAAAGCTCCGCTTTATAAGACTATACACCGGTATTTTTTTGGTGTGCCGGCATTCAGGACATGTAACCGTAATGCTGTCCCTGCCACCAATTATCAATTTTTGTTTGCTCACAATTTCTAAAAACTCGTTTTAATTAATGCAAATTAACCTTGCCTAAGCAATCAAAACAAATCATTTTTCAATGATCTTTTTGAAATACAAAGTAACGCATGTTAACCTAAAAAACCTTATCAAAAAATTCGGATGCATTTTATTAAACTTCCTCAAAAATGAAAACCAGACATGCCAATGAAAAAAATATTTAAGGCTGCCATTGACCTGCTCAGAGGAATACACCCTAACGGGCATAAACCTTTTGCTTTGCATGTCCAAATCTTCATTTTGATCCTGATTGCTTTTTCCTTCTTCGGCTGTAGCTCGCTGGAACCGGAAATCATCAAGCCTGAAATTCCTGCAGCGGAACTTGCGGCTCTCAAAGCCAAAGGCGAAACCCTCGAGTATCAGAAAGACATTCAGCCCATCCTCGATCGCCGTTGCGTTACCTGTCATTCCTGCTACAACTCCCCCTGCCAGCTGAAAATGACCTCCTTTGAAGGCCTTGCCCGCGGCGCCACCAAGAAAAGGGTCTATAATGCGTCCAGGATTCAAGAATTACAGCCCACCCGCCTTTTTATTGATGCGAAAAGCACCGAAGAATGGCGCAAGCAGAGTTTTGCCGATGTGACCGGTGGAGACCAGAGCCTTGGACCGAACTCTTTCATGTATCAGCTGCTTGACCTCAAGGAATGCAACCCTGAGATCAAAGGGACCTACGACTCTGAAGCTCGCGACCTCACCTGCTCTCAGACCGACGGCGAACTCAAGGAGTTCATGAAGAAAAATCCCCACGCCGGGATGCCTTTCGGATTCCCGGAAATCAGTAAACAGGAAAAAGAGACCCTCAGGGCCTGGCTTGCTGCCGGCGCCAAAGGACCTGATCCGGAAACAGATCGCCTGATGAAATCCCCGTCCAATGGTACAACAGGGGAAGAAGTGATAAATCGCTGGGAAAAGTTCCTCAACGAGGCAACACCCAAAATGATCACCACGGCGCGTTATCTCTATGAACATCTCTTTCTGGCCCATATCCATTTCGATGAAATCCCCGGGGATTATTTTCTCCTGGTGCGATCACGCACCCCCTGGCCTGCGCCCATTGATGAAATCCCCACGGTCAAACCCTACGATGACCCGGGCGTGCCCCAATTCTATTACCGCTTCCAGAAAATCCACTCCACCATTGTATTCAAAACCCACATCCTCTACCGCCTCAATGATACGCGGATGGACCGATACAGAAAACTCTTTCTTGACTCTGAATGGCAAAACAATGAAATCATTGTTCCCAGTTACGAGCCGGACAGTTCAGCAAATCCTTTCAGGACATTTCAACAGATCCCTGCCCGCTCCCGCTATCAATTCCTGTTGGATGATTCCCAGTATTTCTTTATGTCATTTATCCGCGGCCCGGTGTGCACAGGACAGCTCGCCTTGAATGTTATCAATGACCATTTCTGGGTGATATTTCTGGATCCAGATGCTGATCTTTCCCTTGCAGATCCACAATATTTAAATGCCAACATTGACTACCTGAAGCTGCCCACCGAAGCCAGGGGCCGATACGACAGGCTGTTTTATGTGCCCTATCTCTTTGCCCGGAACCGCTATATTTTAAACCGCACGGCACTGTATAAAGCAAAATATCCCAATGGCCTTGGACTGGAAGATGTCTGGGCCGGCGATGACAGTGAGTCAAACCCCTTTCTGACCATTTATCGGCACTTTGACAGCGCCACGGTGAGTACAGGCCCGGTGGGCGGCTTTCCCCGCACCGGCTGGGTTATTGATTTCCCTCTGTTTGAAAGACTCTACTATAACCTTGTGGCCGGATTTAATGTGTTCAGCAACATCAAAGAACAGGTGGGCGGCAGAAACTACATGGATCTCCAGAGAAAGGAAGCCGAGCTCCTTTTACTGAACTTCATGCCCCCTGAGAGCCGGGCTGAAATCCTGAAGAGCTGGTACCCGACTTTTTTCTCAAGACTTTTTGTTCTTGACGATATGGTGATGCTCGATGCTGAGACCCCCACCCAGGTCCTGTTTCCGGGAAATAATACCGATCCAATGCAGTATAAAAACACCTTTTTCACCCAGATTATCGACCAGCGACTGCGTAAGGATATCGGATACCAGTATGACCCGTTAAACTTCCATGCTGATCAATTGGACCGCACCCCGGCAAAGGTTATCGCCACCGAACAGGATCTGGACGATGAATTCCGCAAAATATCCCATCTTGCAGGGACCTTTGTCCGGGCCATGCCCGACAAGGGCGATGTGGCCTTTGTTCGCTTTGTCCGTGAAAACCGTGAAGACCTTGTCTACACCGTCATTCTCAACCGCTACCACGAAAACGTCGCGTTCATAAAAGGTGAAGACCTGCGATTGGACGAGGCAAAAAACACCATTCATGTGGTGAAGGGGTTTGTCGGAAGCTACCCCAATGCTTTTTTCAAGGTGAATTTCGAGGAGGCGCCCGAGTTTTTCAAAATGTTTCGGGCTGCCCATGACACCCCGGAATCATTTTTACATTTCTTTGAAAAATTCGGAATCAAACGATCCGCCCCGGACTTCTGGGAGATGTCGGACTTTTTCAATGACCGTTTCATGAAGGACCGCCCGCTTGAGGCAGGTTATTTTGACCTGAACCGTTACATCAACGACCCGCAACCGCCATCTTTCTGGGATCGGCTGCTCTTTACTCTCCGCAAGGAGTATCAAACCGGCGAGGCGTTACCTGCTGATTGTCCTGCCGGCTTTTGATAAGCGGCTCCTGCTGACATTCTATAGTCCGCTGTTTTTTTCACTCCTGGAGATTCACTTGACCTAGGTCATTTTACTCCTGTTCATATCCGTTTATATTGAAGGAAAATCCAACAAATCAGGAGCAGAAGAGATGGAACTGCCTAATAATCTAGGAGATTCCCCAATCATTGATGTTATTAGAAGATATGCCGAGATCGGCGAAATCCTGGACAGATACGGTATCGGCTGCACCAAATGTTCAATTGGCACTTGCCTGTTAAAAGATGTGGTCAGGGTTCATGTTTTAGGGGACGAAACCGAATCACAGATTGAAAAAGAGATCAATGCCTATCTTAATACCCAAAAGCCTGAGCCTGTACTTATGAATGCGAAAGAGGAGAAACATCAATGAACCGACCTCAAACCAGAATCACCATTTCGATCATTACCGTTCTTCTGCTATTTTCAGGCTTTGGCTCTTTAGCCTTGGCAGAATCAGCAACCAATTGCCATTGCTTCAAAGACCGCTCCTATAATCCTGCCAAACCATTTGCTGCCGACGACTATATCCTGGCAACAGCCTTTAACAGTTTTGTTTCCAAGGCATTCAACATCCCCAAAAAAGAAATTGTCATGCTTAAAATGAAACAGGGGGTCGGGCAGAATGATTTGCTGATCGGACTGAAAATCGCTGCAACAACCGGAGTTGACCTCAAAGAACTCCTCAGTCAACGTAAGCAAGGGAAAAGCTGGTCAGCAATTATCTCTGATCCAGCCATGAACGAATCATTACAAAAAAACCCGCTCCTTCAAAGTATCAAATCAGAAATTTCAATGGATCAGGCCGCAGCAGAAGTTGCTGATCAATCCCTTGCAAATTTCTTTTCGATCCCCATTGAAACAATCCGAAAAATCAAAACATCAGGTTTGAATGAAAAGGAACTTGCCCTGGTTTTTATTCTGGCGCATGCCGGTGAGCAAAATCCGGAAACTCTGGTTTCGCAATTCAAAAAAGACGGCAAAAGCTGGAGTGCAATCGCCAAGGGGATTGGGATCAACCCTCAGGCTGCCGGCGAACTGATCCTGCAATTCCCGGACAAAAAACTTCCCCGGTAAGTATCATGGAGAACAACACACCCCTCCATCCCCGGATGAACAGAGAGAGAAAAACCGTTGAGTTGATGCTCAAGCTTTATTGCCGGGACCATCATAAAACCAAACAGGAACTTTGCACAGAATGCCAGAAACTTGCTGAGTACGTGAAACTGCGCCTCAAAAACTGCCCGTTTCAGGAGAATAAAACAACCTGCGGCAATTGCCCGATCCATTGCTATAAACCAGAAATGCGGCAGAAAATTCGAGAGGTAATGCGCTATGCCGGACCCCGGATGATCCGGCATCATCCCCTGCTTGCCTTCGGCCACATGCTTGACGGTTTCAGAAAAAATCCGGGCCCCGGGAAATTGAAGTAATTGCCGGTTAAATGTTAACGCTGGCCGATTGTAAATACCGGCGGCGCTATATGACTTTTTTTGCATTGAGGACAGCGGCCAGGCCTGGTGAGGCGACTGCGCTCAGAAAACACAAAACCACAGTCATAGCAGCAACTTGGCCGAACTACAAGCTTTTGTCCATGGGTGACTGCTGTCCGGGCAATATGATCGAGATGCTTATAAACATCTTTTTCCCGGATGCTGACCTCCTGTGATATATCCCGTGCATTCATCTCTTTCGCCATAAGGAGGTCGACGATTTCCTGTCGGACAGTCTGCAAACGTTCACGGTCTGATTCCTGCTTCATCTCTCTTTCATCTCAGGCGACAGCTGGCAATGAAAAGAACAAGCCACCGCATCAGGAGAGACTTGTTCTTTTCAGCGCAAGAAAAACCTCGGTTGCCTGCAGATGGTGCAGGGAAGAACGAAGCCCCATATTCCAAATAGTTTTCAGGAATGATACTTGAAAGAAACGCTCACCCGTGCCCGGAACATGGCAACCTTACCGTTCTCCATCTTCATATCCAGCTTGGTGACTTCGCCGATCCTCAGATCCTTAAGGCTTTTTGCCGCCTCTTCAACAACACCTCTGGCTGCAGCCTCCCAGGAAACATCGCTGGCACCGATCAACTCGACAATTTTATAATAACTTTCAGCCATGACACCCTCCTTTTTAAGGTTAACAGTTACTATGCCTTTATGGAGAAGTATCATTGCCGGTGAAGATGTTTGTCAAGTATGAAACATGGTTCAGGCAGCGTTGCGGACTTTTATATTTGTTAAAAGCGAGACATCAACCGCCTCAGGAAAATCATTAAAATAGATACCGCCAAACTTACTGGTGCAATCGGGGCATCCCCTGAGCCAGAGGACATGGTGCCGGTACTGATTCTTTGCAACTTCCCGCAGAACCCAGCGACTGCTTGAACATTCAAAACAATACAACAGCGTCCATTCATCACCCTGCAAGGCATCAATGCAGTCCCGGCATACCGGAATCACCATTTCACGAACAGAGGTTGCTACATCATTACTATCCTTGCTGCCAAAAGGAACAACAATGTAATCACAGGCCCTGTGATTTTCAACAACCGCATCCTTGCCATGATTTAATTCGCAGAATACATTTTCAAGATCTGCCAGCAACACCAGGCTTTCATATTTATCCATTCCTTCCCCCCTTTCTGAGAGAATTGCTGTTTCCCTTCTGCCTAATCAAGCAAAGACTCTTTTCACTCAGCCGACCAGACTCAACCAAAGTCTGGAGGAAACAGCTTCTGTTAAAAAATTGCCTTGTAATTACCTTATCGGCAATCTCATAACCAAACGATAATCATTATTAAATAAAAACCAGGGAAATTCATATAAGGACAAAAAAGATACGGGACAAGAAGTACAACCAGCGAGGAAACAAAAGACGGAAGGCGCAGGGGGGAGGAGGACTATCCTGCGCCTTCCGGGGGGGTATTGCCGGTTAATGATGTTCCTCATAACCGGTAAACATGGCCTTGAAGTGTGCTGTGGGCGTGTGACCCAGAGTCGCAAGATAGGAATGGACAAACAAAAAGACTCCAAAAAAGAAAAAGAGCAATACATGTACGGTATCAACAATTTTTATACCGCCGAGCATGTTAATGTACTGCTCGTATTCCTTTACTCTCCAAAGCAGCACACCGGTTATCATCTGGGCCGGCAGAAAGATAAACATTAATCCAAGATATGCTTTCTGCTGCAAGGCATTGAATTTGTTATCCGGGGTCATTACATGGGGATTTGGGTCACCCTTGAAAATTCCCCCTCCATAATATTTCATCTGCTTGATGACGTTGGGCAGAAAGGTCTTGATATCGGGAAAATAAATCTTTATCTTCCCGGTGCCAAAATAGTAAGCCACCCAGAGACCGTAATTTGCAATGACTATGAAGCCTACATAATTATGCACCTTGATAGCCTCCTCAAGAGTGAAAAAATCAAGGATCTCCGCAAAGCGGATCTGCAGGCCGGTGAGCACCAGTAGGACTATTCCCAAAGCATTTACCCAATGCCATACCCGCACCGGTCCCGGGTGGATATAGATCAATTCACTTGATGCTTTCATTTTTCACCTCCGTCCTGCTCTTGTTCAAAAGGGGATTTTTGCTTTCTTTGCTTCCTTGCAGGGATGGTTAATATTCTCAAGGTCAAATGAGCAATAATAATACCTGCTCCTCCAACGACCAATGCCAGGCCGATCTGATCAAGCAGCCTGATTCTTGTTCCACCCAGAGCATAAAAATGATTCATGTAATACGTCTCAAGAACCTTTCGTTCAACGACGTAGTTTTGCGAAGTCCCGTCCTCCCGGCTCAGTGAAAACCGGACGTTTTCAAAAAACGGCGAGGTCGGCATATGACACATTTCACAGGCCCGGTTAGCGACGCCCCGATTTACATGATGGACAATGGGTTCGATGGCAACGACTATTTCTCCGTGAAATGTACCGCGAACGTCTTTTTCAAGAAGCAAAAAGACCAGGTCTTCAAATTCATTGACATCTATTATCTCATTTTTATCTTCATCTACGAGGGCCATGAAACCGTCAGAATCGGTCCCCAGAACCGCAAGGAATTCTTCACCGCTTAAGAATTTATTGGTCTTGAGATCCTGAAAACGGATATTCACATACCGCGGCACTTCGGGGGCATGACAGACCGTACATTCGACAAATGCAAAATGCGTATCCATCTGCGGCAACCATTCGTGAAATTTATTGGGATTGTGACATTTAAGGCAGAAACCGTTTTCCCTTTCAAGAACCGATTCCGACTCCAGATGGCTCACGTAATGATAGCCGTGACAAGCATAGCAGGGAATGGTAATGCCCTTTCCTCCCGCCTTTTTATGGACACTGTCAATGTATGCCTCCGCTTCCGCTTCGTGGCATTTATCACAATTCACCACTGCAAGCGAAACCGCATGAGGCACTTCATTGTCGAAATTCAATTCCTCGATGTCTGAATGGCAATCAACACATGCCACATCATTGGCATTGTGCACAGACACTTCAAACCTTGCCTGATTAATGTAAAGCTCCACTTTCATCCCCTCCGATTCGACCCTGGAGAGTGAATCATCACTATGGCACTCCATACATTCCTCATTGCCGATTGCCAGACAACTGGAGGGTGGAGCAAGAGTGACAAAGAGAACTGCCATACTCACAATTAGCAAACATCTTACCTTGAGAAATTTCATGCCATTACCCCTCCTCTAAAAAATTGAAGTTGATAATTAATATATAGAAGCGAGTTGAACCGACAATATTCACGCTCCCCTTATTAGCGATGAGTCCTTCCCCGGTAAAAATATCTAAAGAATCATTACTTCTTAATGAGATGCGACTCCTGTTCTTAAAGCTTGCCTGAACCGCCAAGACTCATTTGATTTTCCCCAAAATCCAATATGTCCAAGCCGACCAGAACCTAACCGACATCTACCTGCCTCGCATCTTATTGTCATTATACAAGTCGCAATTGTCAAGATTTGTTTAACAAATATTTTCCACACTCTTCTTCGCGTTGATTCAGCATAGCACAGGAAGAGCAATGTCAATCCCGGAAGCTCAAAGTCATGCCCCCGCGGCGGGTTTAACCCCCGAGCCTGAAGAGATACCTTCCTTTAGCTGCGAGATTGCCTGCACGTTTGCCGCGCCGGCGGAGTACCCATACTTTGCATATACAGCAATTCCCTAATGAATTCAGGAAGTAAAGCGCTCAAATGCCATGTGGCTCGGATTCTGTTTTTCTTTATACAAGATTAACAGGTTGAAAAATTATGTATTTACGCCCCTGATCATATTCCTTGCTCTAAACACAAATCAGAAAACTCCTGTTTAAGAGCTTTTTCCAATTTTATAACCAGAGTATCCTCTATCTGCCTTATTCTTTCCCTGGAGAGCTGGAACATCTCGCCAATCTCCCTGAGCGAGCTTACCTCGTCTCCCAACAACCTGAACTTGAGAATAGCCTGTTCCCTTTGATTAAGATCTCCTGCCATTTTATTTATTACAGACCTCACCCTTGCTTTAACTCCCAGATCAGCAGACATTGCTTCCCGAACAATTCCGTTCTGCATCATAATCTGGTGATCGATATCCGAGAGGACTTCATGTGAATCCTCAAAAGCAATATCTTCTCCATGTATCCTTTGAATCATATCTTCAAGTTCGACTTCCGAAACATCCAGCCGTTCTGCAAGAACCCTGCTGAATTCAATCGGACATTGCGCAACAATTTTTTTCGCTTCGTTTCTCATACGAAAAAAAAGGAGTCGCTTAGACCTGGCGGTACAGATTTTAACCAAACGCCAATTGTTCAAAATATATCTGCTGATATATGAATATATCCAGTAAAAGGCATAGGTGGTAAATTGCACATTTCGACTTGGGTCAAATTTTCTCTGCGCAATAATCAAACCAACATTACCCTCCTGGACAAGATCCATAATATTACCCTGCCAATAATCCTGAAAATCCCAGACAATTTTGATCACCAACCTTAAGTGTGAGGAAAGCAGTTGCTGCCCTGCGCCATGATCTTCATCCTCTTTGAACTGTTTGGCCAGAGCAAAAACCTCGTCCTTTGATAAAACCGGATGCAGATCTACCTCTTCGAGATATCTGCTTAACGCCGGATGTGATGTCTCTTTTAAAAGGTCAACAGCAATCTGAGAAATAATCATTGTGTCTTTTTCTCAGAACTTGGAGCCATTGACTAAAAAATGCACATAAATGCTCGCTGCATAGCCCAGTGCGATGACCGGAGTCCATTTAAGATGACCGAAAAAGGTATACTTCCCCCTGGCCTGACCCATTAATGCAACGCCTGCTGCAGAGCCGATTGACAACATACTGCCGCCAACCCCTGCCGTCAGTGTCACCAGCAGCCATTGGCCCTGCGACATTTCGGGATTCATGGTGAGCACGGCGAACATTACCGGGATATTATCGACAATGGCGGAGAGAATGCCGACCATGATATTTGCTTGAGTTGCCCCCCAGCCGGTGTACATCACATGGGAGACCATGCCCAGATAACCGATGAACCCCAAGCCCCCGACACAGAGGATGACGCCAAAGAAAAACATCAGGGTGTCCCATTCGGCGCGCGCAATATTTCTGAAAACATCAAAGGCGACTATATCGCCCAACTGTTCATCAGTTTCCCCCATACGCCTTCTGTATTCTTGACCAGCCGTTTTATGGGTCTTCTTAAGATAGAAGCCGTACAGTTTCAGATAAGACAGACCGGTCATCATGCCGAGCATGGGGGGGAGATGCAGAAAATTATGAAAACTCACTGCAGTGCCGATTGTCGCCAGAAATAACCCGATGACAACTAAAGCACCGCGCTTCATATGGACATTAATATCGCATGATGTCGGCATCACCTTTGGAACAAAAAAACTCATGATCAACGCCGGCACCAGCCAGTTGACGGCTGAAGGAATAAACAGAGCAAAAAAGGTCCAGAAATCAACAATGCCTTTCTGCCATACCATAAGGGTGGTGATATCTCCAAAAGGACTGAAAGCGCCGCCGGCATTGGCGGCAACTACGATATTTATGCAGGCCAGGCTTATAAATTTGGGATTGTCCTTGGCAATGGCCATAATAACGGCGCACATGAGAAGGGCTGTGGTCAGGTTGTCCGCCACCGGTGAGATGAAGAAAGCAAGCAGTCCGGTTATCCAGAAGAGCTTTCGCAAAGAAAAACCCGCACACACCAGCCGGACTCTGAGGGCTTCAAACACCCGCCGTTCTTCCATGGCATTGATGTAGGTCATGGCAACCAGCAGGAAGAGAAACAATTCCGCGTATTCAAGAATGTTATGTCGCACTGCCACTTCTGCTGCATGATTCATCCCGTGGCTTGCATAAACATAAGCAATCAACCCCCAGATCAGGCCTGCGGCCAGAAGCACGGGTTTAGACTTTCTCATGTGAATGAACTCTTCACCCATTACCAGGAGATAGGCGACAACAAAAATAACCAAAGCAGCGTAACCCACTCCGTGAGCAGTAAGATTCAAATTCGCCTCAGCAGAGGCAGAAGCAAATACCTGACCCGGAAAACTGAATAATGCTGCTGCCACTAAAAACAGAGTTTGTAAAAGACGATTCACTCTCTACCTCCTATAGGGGATCATTACTCATTTATATCAGCGAAACAGCTCTTCTTATTAATCAGCAAATTTTCATCCTTCCGTAATTGAACGGACTCCACGATCACCCACCAGACTATACGGGCGAACGGATATCAAAGCGCGGCGCTTTCATCATTTTGGCAATTTCCTCTTTCAGATTAACCTGATCCGGATTGTCGACACTCTGTTCCATCAGTTTATCAAAAAGCTCTTGCTGCTCCAGAGGATGAATATAGGTTTCAGGATCACTGTCTTTGAGTTGAATATGAGCGGCCCAGGGAACAAAATAGGTGGTTGCCGGATAGGCATTTTGAGTAACCACAAAATATTCTGAAATATCAATATTAAGGCCGGCAATATAAAGAAGATTTTTACCGGCATATTCCTGGCCGCGTCGAATAGATTCCACAGCGCGGGCAAATTCGAGTTGTATATTAATCAATGCAGCTTGCAGTTGCGGGCTTTTAGCGGTGACGATCTGGGGCATGAATTGAATAAGATTTCTCTCCAGCAGAATTGAATCATCGGTTTCATGGAGTTCTTCGTGATAATCAAACAAATCAGCGGTCAGAAAGTCACCTATTTTTTCGCCATGCCCGGATTTCCAGGAATATCCGGCGGCGTCCATCCGTTCCCTGAAGGAATCCGAGACCTCATAAGTCTGCGAGGTGCTGTAAGATCCAACCGGCCGTATTTTGCCGTTGCCGTTTGATTTGGCAATATCCTCTAAACGCAGAAAAAACCCTTTTTTAACCGGATGAGAGGCGAAATCAACAAATGAGTTTTTAACCTTGATCAGGTATTGACCGTTCTCGCCCCGGAGAAGAAAAATCCGATCACGAGCAAATTTATACTGATCGAGGTAGGGAGTAATCACATGGGTAATTTTCCCACAGGAAACCGAAGCCGTTTTTGTCTCCATTTTCGGACGCCGGTATCTGCCATAGATTCCAGTATCAGGATCATAGCCAACATGACTTGCCTGAACAATGACCGAGTCCTCACCATGATGTGCATGGGGACCATGCCGACTGGTAGCGACGATGCCACCAACCCGGCCGTGGTTGAAAGGAAATGACCCGAAATGTTTGGTAAGGAGAATTATCGGCAGGCCTTGATTTTCATCAGAGCAAAAAGCCCTGGAAGGCATGATCAGCCCTTTACGGAAACCCAGCGCTTTACAGTAATTATAGAGGCGGGGCACAAATTCAGCATAAGGCATCGCCAGGTTGTCCACATGAAACGGGACGGTTTCACGTATTATCTCAAGATGTTGCTTTGAATCCTGCATGTTCTTTCCCTTCTATTGAAATATTCAGTAAAGTATATGCCGCCTTGGCATGTTATATCTCAAAATTAATTATTTGGGCAGATAAACCTCCATGCCCATAAGCGGCCAGACAAATTGAACAGCTATCCAGACCACCACCATAAGCAGAATACTGGCAGGGATCCCGTAAGCAAAGAATTCTCCGGTGGTGAACTGCTTGGAGTTATACGCAATGGCGTTGGGCGCCGCACCTACCAGCAACAGAAAAGGCATACCGGCAACAACCAGGGCGGAGAATAAAATTACTTCACCTGCAACTCCGAGATAGGGAGCGATTACCAGTGCCACCGGCAGGGAAATGGCGATTGCCGCAACGTTCATGATGAAGTTGGTCATGATCATCACGAAAAATGCCATGCCCAGGATGAAGACGATTGCCGGGGCGCTCTGGAACAGGGTGAGCCAGTTGACTGCCATCCATTTTGCAGCGCCGGTTTCCCACAGGCAGAAACCGATGGACATGGCGCCGGCAAACAACAGAATAATGTTCCAGGGAATCTCTTCCAGATCATTGATGTCCAGAATATTGACGATGAAAAAAAGAATAGTTGAGATAAGGAGAATACCGGTCTTGTCAAGTCCCTCCAACGCCGGAACAAAGGCCTTTGCAGAGATGACCAGAATGGTCAGACCAACAATAAGAGAGGCCAGAATTTCCTTGGTGGACCAGGAGCCGAGCTCTATGTACATTCTTTTCGCTTTTTCCTTGAGTCCGGGAATGACTTTCTTTTCAGGTTTACAGACCAGCATGAAAAAGCCCCACAGCAGAAAAGTGAAGGCCCAACCGATGGGAAACATGTAGTAGGTAAGCTGGAAAAAACTGATATCCACTCCGGTGATATCCTTGTAAAATCCAAGGGCCACCGCACCACGGGCTGCACCCAGCAGGGTGATGATACTGCCGGCTCCTGCCACATATGCCATGCCGATGAACAGCCCTTTACCGAATTTGGTGGGACCTTGTTCGTCGGAGTACAGTGCGTATATGGCCATCAGCAACGGGAACATGGTGGCCGCAACCGCGGTATGAGCCATGATATGTGTCAGAGCGGCGGTGAGCACAAAACAACCCAGGTATATCATGCTGGTCTTTTCGCCGACAATGGAGAGCATTTTATAGGCAACACGTTTGGTCAGGCCGGTCTTGGTGAAAACCATACCGATAACAATGGAACCGAAAATAAAAAGAACCGACGGGTCCATGAAATCCTTGAAGGCCACCTTGGCAGGCCGGATAAAAAAAAGGGCCTGCAGCATGCCGATGGTGAGACTGGTGACTCCGATGGGAACCACTTCGAAGACCCACCAGGTCGCCGCCAGGCAGAAAACCGCCAGAGCGCCCTTTCCCTCCTTGGTTAAAAGAAAATGTTCCCCCATGGGGTCAACGGCATCCGGCCACAGGGGCGAATAATATACACCTAAGAATGCTATGACACCTATGGACAGAAACAGTAAGCGTTTCCAGTCAAACGGCACGTTTTTCATCGCGACACTCACATCAGCATTAGAATTTGTCATGACCCCTCACCTCATCTCCTTTCATTCCCTTTTTGGGCAAAAAAAAATCACAGCTTACAAACGCTGCATATCGCCTTGAAAATCTCCTCAAGCCGGATGACACCGATAATCCGTTCCTGATCAGAAACCGGCAGGATAACCTCTTTGGTGTGCAACATGATGGACAGGGCCTTGAGCAGGGAATCGCTCCCCTTGACCAACCTGTCTGTGGGCGTCATAAAACCCTTGATCTGCTCATCCTTTTTTTCCGTACACTTCATGAAAAAGGAATCTTCCCATAAAATCGACAGGTTGGGATACTCACCGCCCTTTCCTTCAAAGCCTTTAACCTTCGGCACTTCCACAAGGCGCTTATCAAGGCCCTCAAGAATATTCTCTATGGACAGCCGCCCCACAAGTTGATTCCGTTCATTAACAACCAGCATCTCTGAATATCTCAGACGGTTATTTTCGCCGCAGGTGAATTCCTGGATCGCCTGCACGGCATCATGGAGTGTTTGCGTTTCTTTCAGATGCGGATATCTTGCCAGAGGAATGATATAGTCCTTAACGACCGGATGATTGTCAGCAGTCACAAGTTTTCTCCTTATGAAATGTTTATTAAGTACTATTTGAATTCAGAAACTGTGGTTTCAAAAATACCTTAGCACTTCGTAAGCCGTTACGAAGACGCACGTCTCCTGTTTCAGAAAATCCTAAAATTATTCCGATGGTGATATATATGGATTTCGCAGGCGCTTCAACACCAAAAAACAGATAGACGCTTACCAGCTTTTACTTTTAATAATTTTCCTTACTTCCTCCTGGCGGCTCTTCTCGACAAGGAGCATTGTTTTATTTTTCGCTTGAGTTAATTTCTCAAGAAGCACATTCAAATCCAAAGGTTTCTCCAGAAAATCCTCAGCGCCCATTTTCATTGCGTCAATCCCGCTTTTAACCGTAGCATGACCTGTCAGCATTATGATCTGCAGATCGGGCTGTTTTTCCTTGAGCAACCTCAATGTTTCAATACCGTCAATGCCGGGCATGGCCAAATCCAAAACTATGGCATCAAAGGGCTTCTCGTCTATCTTGGCAAGGGCTTCTTCTCCATCCTTGACTGTATCAACAGAAAGACCACGGATTTCCAGCCGCTGGGAAAGCGCATCTAAAAACTGTACCTCATCATCCACCAACAAAACGTTACATTTGATTTGATCGGCCATTGCCTTCTCCTTATGTTAAAATACTACTTATCCGAATTTTCTAAAATTTCACGGGCCGTATCATATTCTCCTGCTTCAGCAAAGGTAACCGCTGTCATGGTTGTATTTATTTTTGCCTGGTATGCAGCCTTAATTCGGCTTACGAGTATTTCTATTTCTATGGGCTTATTCAAATAATCAAAGACCCCAAGACTCTTTGCCTCATCTTCATCCTTATCCGTTCCATGCCCTGTAAGAATAATTACCTGCAAATGTGGATATTTCTTTTTTACACGCCTGAGCACCTCCATGCCATCAATCCCCGGCATTTTTAAATCCAACACCATGACATCAGGTTCTTTATCATCCACAAAGCCCAGAGCTTCTTCGCCATTATAAGCAGTGTCAGTTTCAAGTTCCCGCATATTCAATCGTTCGGATAGAGTCCTGGCAAAAGACTCTTCATCATCAACTATCAATACTTTCATTTCACCCATGGAATACCTCCCGTTTATTGAATCATTTCAGAACTTAGTCTCTTTTCCCGGAGCTACCTGATTTGTCATCTTCAGTTCTACCGTGAATCTCTTTTGCAGTCTCAAACTCTCCGGCTTGTGCAAAGGTTGCCGCTACCATGGCATTTTCAATAACACCCAGAAATGACCTTAATTTTCTAAAAGAAATTCGCGATTTTTTTCGTCTATAAATCTCATGAATTTTAAAAATCAACTTGTCAATTTCAAAAGGTACTGTGATATCATCAGCAGCACCCTGCCGCATCCCTTCCATAGACCATGATATGTCAAAATCACTTGCCAACATGATGACCTCTGCTGTCGGGTTGGCCTGTTTCATCTCTGTCATGGTCTGCATGGCTTCTTTGCCCTGATTTCTGATATCGAGCAATACGATATCAATTTCATTTCCAGCAACTGCTTCAACAGCTGCGCTTCTTTCACTAACAGCTATAACCGAAAAACCCCGCTTATCTAATTTTTCCCTCAGGGCATCCTTGAAAATTGAATCCTTAACAACAACAAGGATTTTTGCATCCATATGTCCACTCTCCGGACACGAGTTGGAATTAATTTTCTCCGAAAACTATACAGAATTCAAGCCTTCTTCGAATCTCGTCTCAGCACTCAACCGACATCGTCCCATAAACTAAATGAATTTTCCTAAGCCCCAATTGTTCAAGGGCGACCAGATCCAATGGTTTTCTTGATACACATTTCTCCATGCCGGTTATTATCTGTCGCGCTTCGTCAAAAAGCCCTCCTTCAGCAAAGGTAATTGCCGTAAAGAGCTGATCCCACACATTTACCTTGGCGCTGACCTTTGCTGCAGGAATCATTGTTCTGGCAGTATCCCATTCCCCCGCCTCTGCAAAAGTTGCAGCCACCATCATGTTATCAAATGCCTCAACCATCTTTCTTTCAAATCTCAATAATTTAGTTTCCATAACGGGCCTCCTTGTTGGTGGTAGAAATCTTAGGGCCTTTGAGATTAATGCCTTTGCAGATAAATAATGCAACTACTATGCCACCGCGGCGACACTCAAGAAAAAGAACATAACTACAGCTACTTAAGTCAACCTTCACAACAAAAACCTCCGAGGCTGAAGGAGAACCACAAAGAAACAATATGGGACATTAAAGCTAAAACACCCAAAGAAAATACCTGTAAAACCAGCAGGATAGCCAGTAACTCCTGCAAGTTATTCGAAAATACCATAACGTTCTACAATGTTTCAAAATGAACCACATCCGATTATACGAACCCCTTATGCCATCACCGAATTACTGGTGAAAAACATTAGAGCGAAATGATGTTTTTTGAGTTGCAGAAAGATGCGCAAGGCCTTTGCACACAAGGGCCGGCGCCATAGACGGACAAGAATTGTCCACTTGAACACAGTTACTTCAAACCAGGGAAGAGAGAGTTACACTGAAACAGGCCTTGCCATTTTCATCTACCGTTGCAGAAAGTCCTGCCCCGAGTTCGCTCAGTGCATCGCCCAGCATACTTGAGAGAACGAGGGAACCCCGCTTGCCGTTCCCGGATTTCCAGGAACCACTGCACGACAATTCTATGCAGACTGACTGCCCCTTGCTTATAGTTGAAACCTGAATACAACTCTTTGCCTCAAACCTTTCAAAACAGTCGACAACGATGCAAAAAACCACATACTGCAAGAGAGATGGGTTATTGTAAATTGACGGCAGCTGGTTATCTGCAAAAAATGCCTCCAGCCGAATCTCCTTTTGCTTTGCCTTCCAGCCAAGCAAAGATAATTCCTCCTCCAATATATCATTGACATTAAAAGAAGTGCGCGGTTCATCCATGCGATGAGCAAAACGACTGAGATGCCCAACCCTGAAAGCCGCCTGAGTGGCCCGATCCCTTAGCGTTGCCATTATTTCGTGATAGCGCTGCCTCCCCCTGTCCTCACCCTGATTTTCCATGCTCAGCAAATCATCCATCAAACCGCTTAATTCCTTGATGATTGCCAGATGATTTTTAGACTCATGTGAATAACCGGCGAGGAGTTTGCCAACAAAAGCCAACTGCAGATCTTTCAGCGATTTACTGCTATCCATACTCAAGACACCCTCCTGCCAACCGGGATATTTCACGAACCAGACAAACCCCTTCGACGTTGCGCTGCAGCCTGGTTGATCTTGACCATCAGTTCGGCAATATCTATCGGTTTCATGATATATTCAAAGGCACCACCCTTCTTCGCTCCAACCCCTTCCGGGTCACCACCATGACCGGTCAGCATGATGACCTCAATGGAGGGATCGAACAACTTAATGTTTGCCAAAACATCCATCCCATCCATATCCGGCATTTTCAAATCAAGCAAAACAACGTCCGGAGAACCTTCCGAGCGGATCAGAGCGAAAACATCCTCAGCACAAACCACCGGAGTTGTGTCAAAACCTCGCAATCTCAAACGCTCGGCAAGGGTAACAACAAACTCTTTTTCATCATCCACCAACAAAACCCGTATCGCTTCCATCTTCACCATCCAGGCCGACCTTAAACTCAATCGGCAACATTATGTTAAAAGTCGAGCCAACACCGAGAGTACTTTCTACAGAAATTTTTCCACCTAGCTTTTTCACAAGGCCATAGGTTATGGAAAGGCCTAACCCTGTGCCCTTATGCTCGCCATGGGTTTTTGTCGTGAAAAACGGCTCGAAAATATACTTCATATTTTCTTCGGATATCCCGGGGCCGTTGTCTGAAATACGAACCCCAACAAACGCCTCACCATAACTGCAGGATGCAATGACGACCCTTCCGCCTCTCTCCAGTGCATCGATAGCATTATTAATGATATTTAACAAAATCTGCTGCAACTGCCCCTTGTCACTCTGGATTTTTGGCAAATTTTCCTGCAGTTCCAACTCGAATTTGATGCCGCGATACAGACTCTCTTTATCAAGAAAACTCAAAACCTCCCGGACCACCTCGTTAAGTAATATGAACTCCGGGGTTACATCCATACGTCTTGCAAAACCCAGCAGCCGATGAGTAATAACCTTGCAACGGTTCACCGCATCTAAAATACCGCCGATCTGACCATAAAAATTATCTTTATATTGAAAATCTCCTGAGATTTCAAGAAAGTCATGCATCAACCCCGCCTTCTCACTGATGATCGCCAGGGGATTATTAATTTCATGCGCAACACCGGCAGCAAGTCTGCCTATTGATGCAAGCTTACTTGTATGTTCAACTTCAGAAAGCATGGCCTCGCGCTTTTCGTCCGCCTCCCGAATACGACTCCCGAGTATATTTGCTGTTCGCAAAATCACGATGAATGCCAGCACAGCGCTTATAAAGACTATACCAATCAATTCCATCTTGAATGAGGACCATACTCTCTCATGGATATACCCACGCTTGACAAGGACCAGAATCCACGGAGTTCCCTCAATATAGGCAAAGGCCTTTAGACTGGTAAAAGAATCACCCTTTTCCACCTTCAGAGTCACACCACTTTTATAAGGAAGACTCTCCAGTGGAAACGTATCCCCCACTTTTCCAAAATAACGGGATGAGGTCTGCAACTCACCCGCATGGTTGATAAGAAAAATATCATCAGAGGCCTCCGTATCAATTGTTCCAATAAATTGCCCCAGCGTCTCGGCGTCAATGCTGGCCCTGAGCACCCAGTATTCCTCCAGACCAGGCCTTTTTTTCGTTAAAGCGATAACAAAATGAGGCATCTTACGATATCCCATAAACACTTCACTGACCGTACTCCGGCGCGCAATGGACTCTTTGAGCCACACCATATTGCGATACCCCTTCCCCCGGAATTCATACGGCCCTGCATAAGTTTGCTGAATGCCCCTTGGATCAATATATCCCAAGTCAACAAGGCCGCGCTTATGCTTCAGTCGGGAAAATAGTGAGCTCAGGAATTCTTGATCGGCTAAGTCTTCATGACTATACTCGTCAGCAATAAACCCGATTACCGAACGAAGCTCTTCAATAAATGCACTTATAGTCCTGCCGGCACTCTCCGCATTCCAGCGGATATGATTCTTAAATTCCTTTTCCAGGAGAACCTGATACTGGTAATAACTCAGGGTCGCGGCGACAACAAGGGGGGTCATGGTGATCACCGTCATTATTAAAAGCAGGGTACGGCGGAAATGCTTATAACGCTTGCCTACCGTAAAAGGCCTTGCAGCCTCAAAGGTATCCATGACCAGATACTTGAAAAGTTTTTTCAGGAGATAAATCATAGAGTGCCCCCTGTCATCTTGAACCGGGGAGAATAGTGCCGTTTTTCAAACGACCAGCCAGCACCCAGTCCAGTGCTTCGGAATATGGCCCAATAATGCCATCGAAAACGGTTATTTTTTTCCAGATGAGATACTCGAAATGAGCGCCTTCAACCCCACCACAAATAACAATGGAAACATCTTCCTTTACGGACAGGCCGCACAACTCGTCTCCGGATGCCCGAGGAAGAAGAATAATCCTAGGCTCGCCAAGAATGCGGCCTTCGATTGCTTCGGCAATGAGAACCTCCGTCGCTAAATCAAATCGGGCTGCAACATCATTTTCATGAATTGTAACGAGAATTTTCATAAGAAGTAAAACCTGTTAAATTGTCGGTCTCGCTAAAAGCACGAGTTTCTTTCAATCGTCAGATCGTCCTGTTATCTGACAATCGTCGGCTGTTTTGCTGGCCGACACCGACGCGTATCCCTTATTTAATTTATAGAAATTACTCAGGCCGATAATCCCGGTTTTGACTCTTTGCAAAATCGCCCTCAGGCAAGAGCGTGGTGTTTTAATTTGCGCCACAAGGTGCTTCGTCCCCAGCCAAGTATTTTTGCAGCCTCTATCCGCCTGCCACCGGTCTTGACTAACGCGTCAATGATCATCTGTTTTTCCATTTCATTCCAAGCCAAAGGCCCGGAAGCCCTGAATCCGCCGACAGGTTTTGCCTCCCCCTCGAACTTGGCCCCTTCAGAAGTCTTGCTATTCGCCTCCTCTGAAACCTGAAGCTCCTCTGAAAAAATATAATTCGGAAGATGTGCAGGCTCTATGGTACGACTCTGACAGATATTCACTGCATATTCCACAATATTTCTGAGCTCGCGAACATTTCCAGGAAAGGAATAGGATGACAACCTCTCAAAGCAGGACACATTGAACCCCTTGATATCCTTATTTAGTTTCCCGGAAAACTCCCTTAAAAAATGATCGACCAGGAGCCTGAAATCATCCTCCCGCTCCCGAAGCGGCGGAATATGCAGATGCAGGACATTCAGCCGGTAAAATAAATCCTCCCTGAACTTGCCCAGCCGGACAAACTCCCTTAAATCACGATGGGTCGCGGCAATGATCCGGACATCGACACAGACCTTCTTTGATCCCCCCACCGGGAAAAACTCCTTATCATCAAGCACCGTGAGCAGTTTCACCTGAAGCGGCAGCGGCAGATCACCGATCTCGGTCAAAAAAATCGTCCCGCCGTGGGCAAGCCTGAACATGCCGGGCTTGTCCCTGTCAGCCCCGGTAAAAGCGCCGCGAACATGCCCGAAGAGTTCGGACTCGAGCAGCGCCTCAGGAAGAGCGCCGCAATTGATTTTAATGAATGGCTGCGGCGACCTTTTCGAAGCCAGATGGATCGCCTCGGCAAACAGATCTTTTCCCGTGCCGGTTTCACCGGTAAGCAATGCCGATGCATCAGTTCGGGCAATAATCGGCAGCAACTCGAAAATTTCCTGCATCTTGCGACTATGACCGATTATCTTCTCCGATTTTGAAAAACCATGAACCCGATCCTTTAAAAGGGATATGTCTTCAAGACAAACAACAACTCCGGCAATTTCACCACTTGCTCTTTTTAGCGGCGAAATCGTAAACCGAACAGGCTTTTTCTTGCGATTCCTATTGATAATATCCGCCTCAATGGTAACTGCCACACCGGATTGATACACTTCTCCTACAGGATCTCCCTCCTGCCCGAGACTGCTCCGAATAATGTATTCACCTCGAACCCCATAGGCATTTTCCCGCGAATAACCGGTAAGCGCCTCCATGACCTGATTGACGGCGAGCACCCGGAGGTTCGAATCCAGGAGAAGCACCCCATGGGGGATCGAGTCGACAAATCCTGAAAAATCCATACCCTTGAGTATGGCGCTTATTGCCTGAGGATTAGATTGTTTTTCTTTTGCAGGCATCAATACACTGTCCCCCCATCAACCACCATGAAACATTTCAAGACACAGGCATCCTTTCAGTCCCAGAATCACACAAAAAAAAACCGTAATCAAGTAAATTATACTTAATTACGGGAAAAACGTTTCAAACCGTAGCGAGAAGTGCCACCAATTAAGCAAAAAACTACCTGCTACATCAAGTGCCAACAGTAGAACAAGAAACCAATGATCACTTATCAAGCATTTTCACTAAATCCTTGATTTCGGTGACCGGTTTGTTGCAGATAAAATTCTCGCAGACATAGGCGGTGGCCTTGTTATCCCGCATTGCGTACCATTCTAGAGCGGGCTGAAACTCCGCCAGCTGTTTCTGATTTTTCTCCGGATCAACCACCATCAGAATACTTCCCGGCAGAAAACGCTTGCGCACCTCTTGAAGCATCTTCTTAGTGTCTTGCGCATCAAGGTGCCCGAGAATTATCACCTGCTTTGGTTTTGACAGAGAATAATCAAGGGCAACAAGCATCTGCGGCATGGCTGAAGGATTTTCAAGTAACCTTGCAGCAGCAGCTGTAACAGTATTTTTAGCGATCTCCCGCCATGCTTCCTTGTCGGCAAACTGCGCCAGGCGCAGGAGATTTATTGCGGCAATTGAATTGCCCAGGGGCTCTGCCCCTTCAAAATCAGACTTCACCCGAATGGGCAGGCCAGTATCTTTCCCCGCCGATTCGAAAAACCCACCCATTTCCTTATCAGAAAACAATGCTATCTGGGTGACGGTCAAATCCGCAGCTGTTTTGAGCCAGTAAAAATCCTGCGATGCCTCGTAGAGATCAAGAAGTGCCTGAATAAAGAATGCATAATCATCGAGCATACCGTTAATGCCCGATTTACCTGCCCGAAACCGGCGAAACATGGTTTTTTGCTTGGGATCATACAATTCCTTGAGAATAAATGCCGCAGCCGTCCGGGCAACCTCCAGATACTTTTCCTCGCCGGTCACCTGATAGCCCTTGGCAAAGGCGCTGATCATCAGGCCGTTTTCAGCGGTGATCACCTTATCATCCAGATGCGGCCTCGGACGCACGTTGCGCCTTTTGATGATTTTTCGGCGCGCTTCATGGAGTTTCTGTTTTATTTCTTCGGGTGGTTTGCCAAAATGCGCAGCTGTTTCGGCAAGGGACTGCGCCTCATACAGGATATTTCTTCCTACAAATTCCTGATGAGGATCTTTCAATACATTTCCATCTTTCTTGACGCCGTAGTGAAAACTGAACACATCAGCCTCATCTTTGCCGAGTATCTGGTCGACTTCCTTGGCAGTCCACACATAAAACGCACCCTCGCCATGCTCCGCAGGATTTTCCGGACGGGGGCTGTCGGCGTCTTCTGCTGAAAAGAAAACACCGTTGGGATCGGTCATGTCACGCAGTACATACCCAAAGATATCCTCGACGCTTTCCTTGAACAGGGATTCCCCGGTAATCTGATAAGCCTCAAGATAGGACACGGCAAGCTGGGCCTGGTCATAGAGCATTTTCTCGAAATGCGGCACTCGCCACTGATCATCCACGGTATAGCGGTGGAAGCCGCCACCCATATGGTCGTGAATGCCACCCGCAGCCATTTTCTTGAGCGTTGTAAGCACCATTTCCAGAGCTTTTTTGTCGCCCGATCTTTTATGAAAACGCAGCAGGAAATTCAATCCCACCGGCCTGGGGAATTTGGCATCGGTGCCAAACCCGCCGTCTTCAGTATCATAATGACCGGCAAAATCCTGAAATCCTTTGAGCAATATCGACTCGGTCAGGGGTTCTTTATTTTGAGGATCACGTTCAGGCTTGATCGCTGCCACCAGCTTGTCAGCCTGGTCGAGAAGTTTCTGGCGGTCGTCATGCCAGGCCTTATTGATGGCAATGAGCAGATCGGCAAAACCCGGCATGCCGTACTTTGCTTCCGGCGGGAAATACGTACCCGCATAAAACGGCAATCTGTCCGGGGTGACAAACACCGATAACGGCCACCCGCCGCTGCCGGTGAGAGCCTGGGCCGCTTCCATATAAATCCGGTCAATATCCGGCCGTTCTTCACGATCGACTTTGATACTGATAAAATACTTATTGAGAATCGCCGCAACATCAGGATTCTCAAATGACTCCCGCTCCATTACATGACACCAGTGACAGGTGGAATAACCAATGGAAAGAAAGACCGGCTTGCCCTCCTTGAGCGCCTGCTCAAAAGCCTCATCACCCCAGGGAAACCAATTAACCGGATTAAATGCGTGCTGAAGAAGATAGGGGCTGGTCTCGTTAATCAGCCGGTTGGATTTTTTTCCCAATGCCAGTTGCCGCGCAACATAGGCCGCAGCAGTATTATCTTTTTGAGTAGAAGACATGATTTCATTCCCCCTTTCTCCGGCTGAGGTTATCATCGGCTGCAAAAGGACTGCTAAAATCGTAAGTATCCGGATTATCATAGGTGCAAACATTTAATTCTCCGCGGCCATAGGCCATCCTCAAGATTTTTTTACTTACAGGCAATCTCTGCGCCTGGAAGAAGACTGTGCAGGCACTCTACAAGAATCTTTTCTTCTTCTCGAGTGAGTTTCGCGCCCTTCTTGACCATCGCCCTGATAGTATTTCTCCATTTCCATTTACTTTTCTTCCCCAGAGACTGGCAGATTCTTGTCTTATAATGACATTGCTCGCACTGTGTTTCAAGAAGCGGACCACATCTATTTTCAGCAGAAATTTCCTGCAACGGAAAAAACATCAAGAGCGTCGCGACACTCAAAAAAAGAACTAACAGTTTCATACCTGTACCCCTGCCATTAGCATTTAACAATTCCCCACAGAAGATACTGTAACAAAAAGTTGCTGACCCTTAGGTAGATAAAAAACCTTTGCCCATCTTCATTATTATGTCTCTGCACCAATATCTGTAAGAATCCCGGAACGTTCCGGAGTATAGTTTATTTCAAGAAAGAACCTTGACAGCAGAAGAGCTATTAGTAATAATTATTAAGATTATGAATAAGAACCTTTCCATATTCTTTTTGCAAATACTATTGTTCCTTTTTCAGGGGATAGCAACCGCCAATCCTGCCTTTTCATTTCCTTTCATGAATATAAAACCCGGGGACTCTCTTCCTGAACTTGTTTTCAAAGATCTTCACAACCAGCAAGAGGTGCGCTTCAGTGGAAATGACGACCAGGCGCTGCTTTTTGTTTTCTGGGGAGCAGACCTCCCTGAAAAAAAACAACGGGCCACAAAAATTCTCAACAATATCCAGGAATCACTGAATTTTTATCAAAACAGAAATATCAGGGTGGTATCAGTAAATATCCAGAACAATCCGACGCTGGTAATCAATGAGATACTCCAGAATGCCGAAACAACTTTCATGGCCTGCACTGACCCAAAGAACTATGCATTCAATGAACTCGGTGCCTTTATCATGCCTTCCATTCTCTTTGTCACCAGAGACGGCAAGATCGCTGCCGGCATTGGCTACAGCCGCAGGTTGAGCGAAATTCTCGCAGGGAAAATCCAGGTGCTGCTCAATGAAAAAACAAAAGAACAGGTCCACAACGAGCTGTATCCGGAAATGACCCATAAAACACCTGAGAGAAACAAGGCCGAAACCCAATTTAATTACGGTATGAGCCTTGTTCAGCGAAACAGGTCCGAAGCGGCGGCTGAAATTTTCCACAAGGCCATTGCCGCAGACCACGAATTCGGCCCCCCCTATATTGAACTGGGGTGCATACTTGTGGAACTGGGAGATATTGAAACCGCTGAAAACATGCTTTTCAGGGGAATGGATCTCATCCCTGATTCAACAAACGGCAAGGTGTGCATGATCAAACTTAACGAACTGGTAAAAAGTCGGATCTGAACAGACCAACCTTTCAGTCGCCCACAAAGGAAGTCTTTCATATATAGAAAATCGAAGACTTACAAACTCATAGCGTAGCTGGAGCTTTATTTGCGAGGACGACAATTATCGCCCCCAATAATTTCAATGAGTTATAAGAGGAACACGCGTCCGCATCGTGCTTTTTTACAATGCCGACAAACTTGTAAGGGAAAAACGTCTTGTAGAATTCCCTGTCGCTCATTGATTTTTCAAATAGCGGGGAGTTTCCCTCCTGGATGGCTGACCGTTCGGAGTTAAAGAAGAAAAACTCTGGCGACTTAAACTTTATTGCCATTTAAAATAAAAAAAGCCCGGAACGAATCCGGGCTTCATAATAATTTCTTTTGTTGTTTCAGACGATAGCTAAGTAATCCGAAAAAGTTGCTTTGGGCTCCGGCTCCTGTTTGTCATTCTGTTGTTTTTCCATGCCGGTCCTGGGGACCACAATTTCGTTGATTGTTCGTCTTTCCTGCCGCTTTCTTTTATCCTTCATACTAGAGAGAAAAACAACAACACCTTCCTGGACCGAATGACGCCTATCAAGTGATGACTTGCGCCTCTCACCTTTTAAAATTTTAGCGCTGGGAATGTGTTCTCCCCTTTTTTCCCTCAACGAATCTGAAATGCTCCTTACTAAAATATTCACAACTGCACCTTTTGTTCATCGTGTTTACTGGGATCATTGAACCACCAAACACTTTGTAAAGATTTTAAGATAAACAACGCCTTTATATATCCTATCGGCAATTCTCAAAATATCTTTACTACTTTTACAGGCAAGGGCGCTTAAAACAGGATGCCACGAGGGAGCCTATAACATTTACAATGATTTCCATGACCGGGGGATAACACTTCAGAGGAATAAAAATCTTGCGGAAAAGTAATGCAACCTACGGAGTTGAAATAATCATAATTCTTCGATGCGGCCTGCGGAGTCAATGAATACAATAGTTCACGCGCCGTCTTTGGCCCGGGCATTACCCTGCCCTTTTGACTTTGATCCGCCCCATTTAATGATGCCGTAAATTGACAAAACAAGATAGATGGCAAAAAGGGTGGCTTCCGCAGCCATGCCCTTCATAGTAAAACAGATAACCCAGCCCACATTGGAAACCGACCAGATATACCAGCCGGCAACTTTCTTCTGGATATTGTACCAGGTACCCAGGAGGCTTAAAGCAGTAAGAATCCACTCAAACATGTCTCTCCTCAAAAATAGTAGTAAAAAAAATTATCGTTTATAAACGTCCATGAACTTTGCGAAAGGATAGGGACGTCAGCTCAAAAACCAAGGTCCCAAGCCGCAGGAAAAGTCTGTCGTCCTGGTTGCACAAAAGAGAAGAATACCACGCAGGAAATAATAAACCATCTTGTAGGTAAAAAAGTCAATCAGACCCTTCCCGCTCGCTGCCCCACAAGGTCAGGCGCCGAGAAGGGATAAGCACGAACTTTACTGCTCCGCCCCCGGTTACCAAGTTAAGATCGAAGTCGCAGCTCATTTACCCGGAAGCACCCCGGCCGCCTTCATCATCGCCCAGCCGAGCGGGTCATCCTCTTCGCCATTATAATCCTGATCCTGACGCAGGCCGGAAAAATGGTCCAGCAGCCGGTTGGCCAGCACCTTGCCCAGCTGTACGCCTTCCTGATCAAAGGAATTTATATTCCAGATAAACCCCTGGAATACAATCTTTGCCTCATACAAGGCAAGGAGCGCCCCCATACAAAACGAATCAAGTTTATCGCCCAGAATAATAGTGTTTGGCCTATTCCCCTGAAATTCCCGGTTAGGATTATCACTGTTTTTTCCGGTTGCAAGGGCCATTGACTGGGCCAGCAGATTTGCCAGAAGTTTTTCCTGGGAATAGGTGCCGTTAATTAAAATATCCTGTTGCCGCTGGTTTTCCCGAAAACCGACAAACTCCACCGGCACAACGGTTGTCCCCTGATGGATAAGTTGATAAAAGGCATGCTGACCGTTGGTGCCTGGCTCGCCCCAGATAATCGGCCCGGTATCATGGCTGACTCGAACACCATTTCTTGCGCAGGACTTGCCATTGCTTTCCATGTCACATTGCTGCAGATGGGCAGTGAATCTCACCAGGGCCTGGCTGTATGGAAGAATTGCAAGGGTGTGGTTGCCCAGAAAATTCCGGTTCCAGATTCCAAGCACCGCCAGCAGCAGTGCGGGGTTATTTTTGATCTGCCGGTGTTCCGCAGCAATATCCATACTGTTAGCGCCTTTTAAAAATTCCATAAAGGCCTCAAGCCCAAGGGCAAACCCCAGCATTACCGCGCCCACCATGGAAGTGACGCTGTACCGACCGCCGACATAATCGAACATATAAAAAGCCCGGAGATATTTTTCCGGATTGTCCATGGGACTGCCCTTGCCGGTAACAGCGACAAAATGCCTGGCTGGATCCAGCCCCGCTTTCACATAGGCCACCTTGACAAACTCTTCATTGGTAAGGGTCTCCAGGGTGGTGCCGCTCTTTGAGACGACATTGACGATGGTTCTTGATAAATCAACTTTTGACAGAACTTCCGCTGCATCATCGGGATCGACATTGGAGATGAAATACACCTTTCTTTCCGGAAGCCGATAGGCCTCCAGGGCGAGATAAACCGCCCGCGGCCCAAGGTCGGAGCCGCCGATTCCAATATTGATTAACCCGGTGACAGTTTCATTTTTTGCATTCCTGATACGTCCGTTTTCAAGATCATCAAGAAACGATGCAAGCTTATCCAGTTCCTCCCTGGCTTTGGAAGTGGCTTCGAGATTGTACGGCTGGTCAGCAAAGACATCCCGCATGGCGGTGTGCAGAACCATTCGATTCTCACTGTCATGGCCCTCTATGCGATTAATCACCTCACCCTTTTTCATCCGGAGAAATTGATCCACTGCATTACTTTCATCCGCAATTTTCTGGAGGTTCTCAAGGACAGCATCATCCACCCGCTGGGTGCCATATAATACATCAAGGCCGGAAGCCCGGCATATACAGGAAGAGACCCTTTCAGGGCGCAGGGCCCCGGAAACGGTGAGATCATAGGGTGATGCCGCCTGTTTTTGCAATTCTGTGAAAACCGCCAAATCACTCAGGCCCTTGTTGTTTGTCTGCATCTCGCTCACTCCTTGAAAAAAAATCCCTGAGGACTACCTCCACCTCTCAAATCCGGCTTTGAGAGACAATCAAGTAATTCCGGGAGGATTGATTTGCCGGAAATCCACCTTTTTCACGCGCCTTCCAGGCTGAAACTATAATTTAACTATTTATTTTCCCTCATGAATATGCTATAAAATACTAACTTTTTTATGGTCTGTTGCCTTTATCCAAATCATCTAATCAAGGGCATTCGACTCAAACTATGCATATATTACTACATAGTAATTCCCCTTTCCTCAAATCTTATATAGTGATCCTGTTTTTTTCTTTATTAAGGGGTTTCAGATGACAATGATAGTTGCTGAAAGCGAGCTCTATCGTTCCTGCCGAATTCTTTTCGGCTTCGACCTTGACCTTTCACACGATTTCCTTGAATACCTCCAGCTTTCGGGAATCAAATCCGCATACAGGAACAAGGCCCGTGAGACCCATCCGGACATGGCTGCAACCCGGGGAGAATTAGCCCAGGCAAGAAATGCGGTCCGCTTCACTCACGTCCAGACCGCCTACGAGAATCTCTTGAAATATCTGGACGCCAGAGAAAACGGTTTCCGGCTTACCGCATCAAACCAGAGAACTGCAAGAAAATCATCTCAGGGGAAAAAACAGGCGCGACAAACCCCTCCGCACACTATGCGGAGAACGGCCAGACCGACAAACCCCTTCAACAGTCAATCTTTCAACAAGAAAAACGACTCTGCCCATCAGACGCATTTCAATAATTCATGCAGCACGGCTGACACGTTTTACAAAGGTGTCATTCCCCAACGTAAACTCCTGCTGGGCCATTATTTATATTATTCCGGAGTAATTAACTTCAGGAATATTATCCAGGCCCTTGTATGGCAAAAAACAATGCGGCCGCGAGTCGGCGAGCTTTGCCTGAAATTCGGCTGGTTGACCAACGATGATATACATTTGATCCTTAAACACCGGACTTTTGACCGGCCCTTTGGCAGATCTGCGTTAAATCTCGGATTGTTGAACGTAAAACAGGTTAAAACCATTCTGTTTATGCAGAAAACGCTTCAGAAGAAACTCGGTGAATTTTTCATAGAAAACAACATCCTGACAGAACAGAGTCTCGAAAAACTGTTAACCCATCACCGTCGCCACAACTCACTCCTCGCTGCCACATCCCGCTTTGGCATTTAATCCGTCGGCATTGCCTCGGGAACAAAAATCCCACTTGGTTCTCTTTAATGGTATTACTATATTACAGTTACCGGCCCGCCCCAAAATTACATTAAGAGCTTGTCCGTAAACAAACTTTAAGGAAAGAACATTGATCTACAATAATCTCATATATCTTCTCGTCGTAATTCTTATCCTGACGACAAATACCGTACCCGACACGCCGCAAACCCCATTAAATATCGCTCTGTTTATCTTTGTACTGAAGGGCTTTCTTTATCACCTGGCGGCTCGGCGATGGTTTGCCGGCAAATCAATGGCGAGCGCAGCGCAATACTTCTCAGCCGAACAGAAACTTGCAATTCTGGCCATTGCATCCCTGGCAATTGACGTATATTTCCTTGATTTCAAATACTACATTGCCAAGCTGCCATTTACCGGACAATTACCGGTGCTGATTGATCTCGGCGGCATCATTCTCTTTCACTGCTATCTTTCCTTGACCTGGCATGCATCGATTAAGAGTTATCAGCGTATTTTTGAGCGATCCTCCGGAAAAAGCTCAATCGTTATCAGCAATCTGAAAACCAATTTATCAATCATCCTCCCCTGGCTTTTAATTTCTTTTTTTTCTGATTTACTGCTCCTCGCGCCATCTCCGGGTTTACAGAAAATCCTTGCCTCCTCCTGGGGGGAATCGATTATTATTCTGGGCTTTTTCCTTGTACTTGCAACCGTCTTCCCGGCAATCGTCATCCGCCTCTGGGGTTGCACCCCCTTACCCAAAAGCGACCTCAGAGACCATCTGGAAAATTTCTGCAAGCGTCAGGGGCTTGGGTATGCGAACATCATGCTCTGGCCGCTTTTTGAGGGAAGGATCATCACTGCAGGCATAATGGGGATCGTCAAAAAATTCAGATATCTCCTGGTCACTCCGGCCCTTCTTGAATCCATGTCCATAGAAGAAACCGAGGCGGTCCTGGCCCATGAAATCGGCCATGCCAAACGGTATCACCTGCAATTGTATATCTTTCTCTTCTTAGGATTCGGCCTCCTTGCCCAGATAAGCCTCTACCCAATCCTCTACCTGCTGTTGAATTCAGAACTCTTCTACAAGCTCCTCCAGCTATCCGGCAAAGAACCGGCAACCGCTCTGTCCCTGTGGGGCTCCGTCCCTTTATTTATTCTGATGATTGTTTATTTCCGGTATGTGTTCGGATTTTTCATGCGGAATTTTGAACGCCAGGCCGACCTCCATGCACTTGCAGTCATGGGCGGCAGCGCTCCCCTCACCCGGGTCCTTGAAAAGATCAGCGTGCTGAGCGGCAATATCCGTGATGTTCCCAGCTGGCATCATTTCAGCATCGGGCAACGGGTGGATTTTCTTGAAAAATGTGAGAGCAACAAGATCCATATTAAACGACATCACCGAAAAGTCTACGGCGCCCTCCTCATCTTTCTGCTCACCTTAACCAGTGGTGCCTTTTTCATGTGGAAGATGCCGACAACCCTCATGGAGGGGCCCACCCGGGAAAAATTTGCCGAAGCCGCAATCAGACAGAAAATCCGCGAAGAACCGCAAAAATCCGCGTGGCGTCACCTCCTGGGCGACCTTCAGCTTGAAAGAAAACACTATGGCGAGGCAATTGCCGCTTATGAAAAAGCCCTGGAACTTGCTCCGTATAACCCCGAAGTATTAAACAATCTGGCCTGGCTGCTGATCACTGCCGAGGACGAATCCTTTCTCGACCCCGCGCGAGCCTTAGAGCTTGCGGAATCGGCCTCCACCATAAAATCTCAAGGGTACATTCTTGACTCCCTGGCCGGAGCTTACTGGGCTAACGGATACACCAATCTGGCAGTCAAAACCGAAGAAAAAGCCATGGCCCGCGATCCCGCCAACCGGGAATTCTATCTCCGGCAGATTGCCAAATTTCAGTCCGGCGCCTGGTCGCCGGCAGCACTACGAAAGAATGATAAGTGATGGGTCCCTGAAAAATTGCAGAAGATAAAGATCTTTCAACACAATATCAACACATTACAAGGCAATAACTCGATGAGTCATCAGTCTTTTCGAAGTCTCTTGGCAATCGCTATGTACGATTTCATCAAAAATAATATCGTACAACTTTTATTACTGTATTCTGATTTTCAAACCTATGAACCCGATTAATGTCGGCATAATCGGCACCGGACGTCACGGCGCCCGCTATGCAAATCATATCATAAATGATCTTGACTGCTTCCGGTTGACCGCAATCAGCAGGCGTTCCCTTGTCGGTCTTGACCAGGCTGCACAATGGAATGCAGACTGGCATGGCGAATGGCGAGATTTAATCAGCGATCCTCGGGTAGAAGCAATAATCGCCGCCACCCCGCCAAATCTCAACCTTGAAATTGCCAAAGCATGCAGCACAGCCCAAAAGCCACTTCTCATTGAAAAACCTTTAGCCATAAATACTACTGAAGCTGAACAGATAGTCAACCTGTTCAGCTCAAACAACACCCCGCTTACCGTGGGTCATACATTGCGTTACAATGCGACTATCAAGGCACTGAAACACGAGCTTCCTAAAGCAGGCGAACTCTATTCCTTCTATACGAATCAGCGCCTGGAAAAAGCGCTTCATCGCTGGCTCGACGATGAGAATATTGCAGGCGGCGGAGTCATTCTCCATACCGCGGTTCATATGTTCGACGCCTTGCGGTTTGTAACCGGACGAGAAATTACCCGTGTCCGGGCTTCGATGTTTTGTCGGGATAACACAAAACTCGAAAATCTCTTTACCGCACAGATTGAGATGGAGAAAAACCTCGTTGGAACAATGGATGCGAGCAAGGTCGGTCCGGCCCGCGCCGGACGATATGAATTCGTGGGTTCCAAAGGGCAGTTACAAGGGGACCAGGTGCACGGATTCATGGAGTTCATCAAAGAAGCAACAATAACTCAACTCCCCCATGCCAAACAGGTTTCAACCATTGTGCCGCTGCTTAAAGATTGGCACAAATTCTTACAGGGAAAAGGCCCCAATCCCATTCCCGGAGAAGATGGCCTTGCCGCGGTCAGAATCTGCGATGCATGCCGCCAATCCGCACTGGAAGATAAATGGGTGTCAATTATTGATGGGCTGGGCTCGTAGGCAAGCGAGTACACCGCCAGGGTATAAAAAATTCACGAGACTTCGAAAAGCCGCTGTAGCAAAAGGTCCACCACACAAAATCAACATATTATAAAGAAATAACTCAATGAAATCAATGTGTTACAATTTCATCACTTGTTGATTAAGGTTTTTATGGGCTCAGCAATGGTGCCGACCGACGTTTTCACAGTATCAAGAACACCCGCCTCCATGCCTAATCCCATGTACAATGCCCCGGCGACAAGGGCAGCAATCACAAAAAAAACAACTCTGAGGATTTTCCTAAGAGAATCCTTTTTATCAAAGTCTGATTTTTCACATTGCGGACAGAGAAAGACATTTCTTTGTTTGTAATACCAGAGTGTGTCCGTCCTGCCACAGCACTTGCATCTTCCTACGCGTGACATACCTACAGTAGCCATTTGACACCTCGTGATTCAATTATTTATTTGATATATCAAATTATTTGAAATGATTAACACGGCCATATTAACAAGTAGCTACTTCAAGTTCCAGCTAATAATTGAGTCCAGGCGGTCTATGACAGCCACGATTCCAAGTCGCAGGGCGTGGCTTATCTTTGGATATTGTCGGCCGCTGAATATGACATCATGCAACAAATAAAGCTATAAGCAATTTGTTTCTTGGCCAATCCCGGTTAAGATAATTTTTATATTTTTAATGATAACAACAATGGATAAGGGGCTATGAAAAAAACCGGATTAACCCTCATTTATACGGGAAACGGCAAAGGAAAAACCACTGCCGCACTGGGGCAGGCGATTCGCGCCGCAGGCCATGATCAGAAAATTTGCATTGTCCAGTTTATAAAAGGTCCATGGGAAACCGGCGAGGCCAAGGCGCTCACCTGTTTCCCGGAATGTATCGAGCTTCATTCGAAAGGTGAAGGATTTACCTGGGAGGCCAAAGACAAAAAGCAACTCATTGAATCGGCGCGCCTTGCCTGGGATTTTGCAAAAGAAAAAATTATGAGTGCTACCTATGATCTGGTGATCCTTGATGAGCTGACCTATCTCATCACCTATGGAATAATCGATGAATCGGAGGCAATTGCACTCCTTCGAGCCAGACCGGAACACCTGAATATTGTCATTACCGGCCGGGATGCGTCAGCAGGACTGGTTAACGAGGCAGACCTGGTTACCGAAATGAAAGAAATAAAGCATCCATATTCCAAGGGCGTCAAAGCGCGAAAAGGCATCGAATGGTAAGCGGTTATTCTACTTTTTCAAACCTGATTATCGCATACACGTAATAATTCCCCCACCGGGACGGCACCCGCTTATAATTGGTTTTCACCTTATCCCCCTCCTGAGGTTTCCACCCCTGAGGGATATATTTTGTGCTTCTGGCCGTATCATAGGTCATGGGGTCTTGGATTTCCGGAAACTGAATTTTATAAAACTTCTCTCCTGCCTCAACAATTGTGCCGACAGCCGGATTCTTCGGGTCTTTCCGGATTGGGTCCGGCCGGATGACCTGGAGCTGAGTGACCGCAGCAACCATTTCTCCCTTGCGGCTTTTTTTAAGACCGTATCTGACCGCAACTTCATCGCCCTTTCTCGACCGGAAGTCACTGGGAACATATTTTGTTTCACTTCCCGTGTAGAGCTGTATTTCCTTTCCAGTCTCATCAATGATGATAAAACTCGCCGGGGTATTTTCCTTGATTATTCCCTGAGCAATTTGCTGATTTTTAGCTGGCGAATCTCTTTCGGCAAAGGCACTCTGCGGGGAACCAAGCCCAAAAAACAATACGACCAACTGAACAATGAATGCGGATACGATCAATATCTTCTTTCTCATTATCTTTATCTCCAGTGACCAGTGACGAAAAATTCATCACTATATACTCGTTACTTATCTCTTTCCAATCAGGGCAAGGCGATTTGAGTCCTGAAATTCAAACTTGAAACAGATCCCTCTTTCATCAGGACCTCGCCGATCATTGTCCCAAAACGCCTGGCTTCCACCATCTGGGCCTTTGAATGGCCGTAACGCTTGTAAAATTTTCCGATTAATCCGGAACGTTCCGGATTTTTACCGGCGATCTTCAAGAATACCCCCAGTGTCCTCCAGGGCTCTGAACTGGGATGCGAAAAAACTATATGATTTGTTATTTCTGCACCGCACCTGGCAAGTAACTTTTTGAGTCCCCACATGTGCATGCGCCAGTAGCCGCGGCAAGAAATGATCGGCATGATTTCTTTGCCACCGAATAGCAGCTCTCCGTCCCGGTCAATAAGCGAAAGCACCGGGCCGCTCGGGTTATATGACCATGTCGGCCCGGCAAGGATTATAAGATCATAGTGTTTACAGCAATCCTTGGATAATGGTTTTATCGGAACTCTTGCACGGAAAAAAGTTGAAACCATCATCTTTATTGTAGAAAAAAAACCGTCCAGCGGAAAGCCTGCAGGGACCACAGGTTTGATCTTTTCCATTACAACGGAAACATCCTGCTTCCTTAATCCGGCCGCCAGCTGATAGAGGACTCCGCTGGTTTGGCCACTAAAAGAATAATATATAACCAGAACTCTTTTCTTGTTTTTGGCAATCATGTTTTATTTTGAGAAAATTATGTCATATGTTCTTCTTAATAAGCCAATTCAACAAAAACATCATTCAATTATCCAAAAACATACTAGAGAATCAAGCTTTTTTCATTTCTGAACGGAACCTTATCGGGTAAACTTTGCCTCATAGTCCAAGGAGTAAGAATCCGCATCATAACTTTTGGCGATATATTATGAACAAATACCACGAAATAATCATTATCGGTGCAGGAATCTCGGGCTTAAGCGCCGCCCATTTTCTGAAAAAATTCGACCCTGCCGCCGATGTTCTGATTCTTGAACAAGGCGACCGACCTGGGGGCGCTGTAAAAAGTTTTCAGGAAGGGGAAATCCATGCCGAGTGGGGGCCACACGGCTTTCTCGACAACACCCCTGAAAGCCGGGAGCTCCTGATTGACACCGGGCTTGACAAGGTTGCACAACGAGCCCCTCTTGGTGATTTTCTACGCTTTGTCTGCCATGATGCTGCGCTTACTCCGTTACCTCAAAGCCCCAAAAAGCTTCTCACCACTCCACTGCTTTCCTTAACCGGTAAACTCCGATTATTGGGGGACTTGTTCAGAAAACCGGCCGAAGACGGACTTACTATTGCTCAATGGGCCGAATACCGGTTCGGCAGTGAGATCCTGCCCCTGGTTGATGCCGCGGTTACCGGTACCTTTGCCGGCGACTTCAGCCGGTTGAATATTGATGCGGTTATGCCCGGGGTCCGCAACCTTGAAAAAGAGTTCGGCTCTGTCCTCAAAGGCCTTAAAAAAAGAAAAAAGAAAACCGTCAGCTCAGGCCCCCTGCCGGCAATGATTAATTTTCCACACGGCATGGAATCCCTCATCCAGGAGTTATCCAGAAAAGCTGAAATCAGCTTTGATTCCGGGGTGGCGCACCTTGCCTTGCAGGATGGGAAATGGGAAATAACAACTTCCGGAGGGGATCAATATCAGGCACGGACAGTGATTATTGCGTTGCCGGTCAACCGGGCATTAAAAATGTTGGCGCCACTTCTCCCCCCGCCTGTAGCGAGCATACCCGTGGCGCATATTATTAACCTGGTCATGGCTTTTCCCGGAACCGCCGAGGTCCCACGAGGGTTTGGCTACCTTGCGCCGGAAAAAGAAAACAGATTCACCCTTGGAGCCATGTTCACCTCACATATGTTTCCTGACCGGATTCCGCCCGGAACCGTGCTTCTCGAAGCACTTGTAGGCGGCAGACGACACCCCGAACGCCTTGAACTTGATGACAAGACGATTATTGAAAATGTCTTAGGCGATCTCAAAAGCCTGATGAAACTTCCAGACCCGCCTCATTATGTGAAAGTGCTGCGGCCTGAAAACGGAATCCCGCAGATGGAAGGCGACCACCCGGCCCTGTTAGGCTGGAGAAAGGAACTCCTTCAGAAATATTCAAAACTCCATGTATTCGGATTCGGCTGGGATGGAATCGGGATGAACGATATGATAAAAACAGCTCGGAGAGTTGCTGAAACCATTGGGACAGGCGACGTTGCAGGAGAACAACAGCCTCAGGTCAAGCCCGTTTATTTCTGATAAGCTGAGCTTACGAGTCGATACTCAGGCCGGAATGCTCTATTACCACCGAGTCTTTTTTCCTGCTTCCGCCGAAGCGCTTGGAAAGTATATCCGCACGCAGTTTCTGCAAGGCAAACTGAAAGCATTCCGGGCAATATCCATGGGAAATATTTTTCCCTGGAGGTGCAACCTGCTCAATCCATCCCCCGCTGCACTTTATCCTCTGACACAAACAACAGATGAGAGTCATGGTTCTATCACATATCCTTAATTGGTTATGATAATCCAAAGCGAAAAATTATTCTCCGCAGGTACCTTAAAGAAACTGCTCTTTAATCTTTTTTGCTAGAAGTTCCACCTGGCCTCGCACACTGTTGTTCCGGGCAATTCCTTCAGTTACGACGCGAATCGAATGGACAACAGTCGAATGATCGCGGTTAAAGGCTTTGCCGATATCCGACAAGGCCTGATCGGTCAACTTGCGCGCCAGGTACATGGTTACCTGCCTCGGAAAAGCAATTGCTTTTTTTCTGGATTTGGAACGCATATCCGAAACCGAAACTTTAAACTGCCGGGCAACAAAATCCCGAATCACTTCCGTTGACAAATCCTGATACCGTCCAATAATGTTGCTGATGACCTCCTTGACCATGTCAAGATCAGGTGCTCTTTTAAGCAGACAGGCCTTGGCCTTGACCCCGACAACCGCACTTTCAATCAGGCGGATGTCACATCGCACATGATCGGCAACATACTCAATGAGCTCATCCGTTAGTTCAAGTTTACTGTTTAAGGCTTTGCGCTTGATGATCAGCATGCGGGTCCGCAGATCAGGAGGATTGATGGTGGTAATCAATCCGGAAGAGAGCCGCGAACGGAATCCTGGATCAATATTCTGTATGTCCTTGGCGGAAATAGCACTGGTAAAAATAATCCGCTTGTTGGACTCAATCAGGGCATCGACAACCCCGGAAAGTTCCTCCTGGGTTTTGGTCCTGCCGGACAATGCATGAATATCTTCAACAAGAAGCACATCACAATGTTTGTAATATTTATCCTTGAACTGGTCCATGGTGTTATTTTTTATTCCTTGGACCATCTCGGCGGTTAACTGGTGCGCCGTCCGGTAATGCAGTCTCGTTGATGGTGATTGATTAATGATATGGTGGGCCACGGAGTGGGTCAGATGACTCTTGCCGAGACCGGTTCCTGCCTCGATAAAAATACATCTCCCCAGAGAATCGTCATTGTTTGCAAGGGCTTGACAGGCTGAATGCGCCAGCATATTTGCATCACCGACCATGAACTCATCAAATGTATACTTGGGGTGGAGTGCTCTGACGCTTGTTCCAACCCTGGGCATCTCCGGCAACCTGAGTTGCTCCTGAGCTTCCCCCGGAGGAAGAAACTTGCCGTCCTCCTGGGCCACGGCAAATTGCACCCGCAGATCTCCCTGGCCGAGTTCAGCCAAACCCTGTTTAATATTGGTTAAGTATTTTTCCGCAACCCATGAATTAAAAAAACGATCCGGTCCCGCAAGCTCAATGACATGGTCATCAGTATGAATGCATGTAAGCGGATCAATCCATAAGGAATAACTGCTGTCTGGGAATCTACCTTTCAGAATCTCCTTGGTTCTTTCCCACAGGGACATAAACTTCTCTCCAAAAAAAATAAAATGATAACGACAGGATAACTTCAACAACGCAAGATGAATAAAACTAATTTCGGCAGGTAATAGTGTTGGAGTTTTGTAGTAAAAAAGGCCTGCATCTGTCAAAGCCGTTATGGAAAGATTTTGCCCTAATCCAAACTTAAGTTATCAACAGCCCGTTATCCCCTGTCAGACACGGCAACGCAAAAATACCCCCCCTAACACCCTAGAAAATGGTGCTTTTTGAACCACCCATAAAAAACTATATGATTATGTGGGGTTACCAACGCCCCCTTGAGTTTTCCAACAATTCTAAACCTCAAAAATACTCCTGAATGCTCACTATTCCTCTTTTTTCCTCTTTTTTACGTTTTTTTTAATTCTTTTATAGCCGTATTATTTATATCTCTTTGATATGTCAAATTATTTGCGCAGAAACTTTTTTTATTGGCTCCTCAAGAGTGACAGGTGGCTGCTCATTTAATAATCCTCGTATCTTATAAATTATAATTTCCCCTTGACTTGCTCATCTCCTTTTCATAGACATTAAATGTCTTAACAGGAAACCACCGTGCCTGGAAAAGTCACCTGAAGCGATACGAAATTTTACATCACTGCGAAGATCCCATTGGAGGCAAGATGCTTAAACGTTTTTCCATTTCCCTTGAAAATGATTTACTGAAAAAATTTGATATTTTCATAAACCTGCGTCGGTACAATAATCGTTCCGAGGCAATTCGTGATCTTATCAGAAAATCGCTGATCCAAGACGAATGGGAAGCTGACAAGGAAGTCATCGGCGTCATCTCCCTTGTGTACGATCATCACCAGCGGCAGCTCCAGGAAAAAATCACCGAGGCGCAGCATGACTTTCACCACCTGATAATTTCCACAACCCATATCCACATGGATCATGACAACTGCCTTGAAGTCATCATTGTCCGCGGTTATGCGCAACAAGTACAAAGTCTTGCCGAACAGTTACAAGCGCTGCGCGGCGTAAAAGACGGCAACCTGGCGATGAGCAGTACCGGCGGCCATCTTCATTAAATATCCCGGAGGCAAATTTTTATTTGACAGACAAAATGCAATTACGCTAATGTGCAAAAAGTGTTACGTTTTTTAATTTTGTATTACCAGTCATGGTAATACTCGCCAAAAAACTATTATCCAGGAGAATACATCATGCACATGGCTGACGCATTGCTGTCTCCTGTGGTTGGTGGCGTCATGTGGGCCGCCTCTGCAGGAACCCTGGTTTATTGCTCAAAAAAAATCACCTCTGCAATGGATGAGCTGAAAACACCGCTCATGGGCGTTCTCGGTGCATTTATCTTTGCCGCCCAGATGATCAACTTCACCATCCCCGGCACCGGCTCCAGCGGACATCTCGGAGGAGGCATGATTCTCGCCATTCTTCTAGGCCCCAATGCGGCTTTTCTTGTCATGGCCTCCATCCTCACGGTTCAGGCGCTTTTCTTTGCAGACGGCGGCCTTCTGGCCCTGGGATGCAATATGTTCAACCTCGGTGTTTTCCCCTGCTTCATTGCCTATCCTCTTATATATAAAACTATTCTTGGTGACAGCGGAGACTACAAACGCATCACCGCCGCCTCTATCCTCTCAGTGATTACTGCCTTGCAACTGGGTTCTCTGGGCGTTGTCATGGAAACAAGCCTTTCAGGAATAACCGAACTGCCGCTTTCATCCTTTGCCTTTGTTATGCAGCCGATTCACCTGGCCATCGGTCTCATTGAAGGAATTGTTACCGCCGTTGTCATCCAGTTCATAATCAAAGTTGAACCGGACATTCTTAATAATTATAATTTGACTGCCCCCTCCCGACACCGTTCCCGCAAACCGCTTTTTATAAGTTTGCTTGTTGTAACACTGTTCACCGGCGGCTTTCTTTCCTGGTATGCTTCAAGCAATCCCGACGGCCTTGAGTGGTCCATCACCAAAGTCACCGGGCAAGAAGAGCTTCATGTCGTGAAAAACAATCGGGTCCACTCTTTTCTTTCCCAAATCCAGGAAAAAATCGCTTTTCTCCCTGAATACGGTTTCAAAAATTCCGGCGCCGAAGAAACCGCTGAAAACCGCCGCACAGGAACCGCGATTTCCGGGATACTTGGCGGAATCATAACCATTGCCTTGGTCTTTCTGGCAGGCTTTTTCTTGAAAAAACGCACCCACACCGAGACTTCTTGATGGCAAAGATCGACTCGGCTTTTTTTGATATCAACTCCCTGGAGGTTTTTGCCCGGCAGGGAACCCCGATTCATACCATTGACCCGCGCGCCAAGGCTGTGACGACTTTCTTTTTCATCATCACCGTGGTTTCATTCGACAAGTATGAAATCTCAGGCCTGCTGCCGTTCCTTGTCTATCCGGTTCTGCTGGCGGTGATCGGCAACATTCCCTCTGACTACCTGATCAAGAAAATCATTCTAGTTGCGCCTTTTGCCTTTTTTATCGGCATCCTCAATCCCTTCTTCGACAGAGCGCCAATGCTCGATCTGGGGTTTATGACGATCTCCGGCGGCTGGATTTCTTTTCTGTCGATTCTGCTTCGCTTTATTCTCACTGTAAGCGCAGCCCTGATTTTAATTGCAACCTCAGGCTTCAGAGAAGTCTGCCTTGCTCTGGAAAAGCTCAAAAGCCCCAGGATTTTCTCCATACAACTGCTTTTTCTCTATCGCTATCTCTTTGTGTTGATCAATGAGGCCCGGCGCCTGATCCGCGCCAGGCAGCTTCGTTCCTTCAACGGCCGCGGCATGGGCCTTACGGTGGCCGGTTCGATGATCGGCCATCTTCTGGTCCGGACCCTCAACCGGGCCAGGCGCATTCATCTGGCCATGATGTGCAGGGGATTTGACGGAGAAATCAGGATCCTTCGCACATTACGATTCACAATGCGAGATGCCTGCTTTATTCTTGGCTGGATACTGATCTTTCTTTTCTTGCGGTTCAACAATCTTCCCCGAATGATGGGTACTCTTTTCACAGGACATTTTTCATGAGTCATCATATTGTTGAAGTCTCTCAACTCGGCTACACATATCCTGACGGAACTCCGGCGATCAGGGATGTATCTTTCCGCATCGAGCACGGTGAATCCGTTGCCATTGTCGGGCCAAACGGCGCCGGCAAATCCACCCTCCTTCTGCACTTAAACGGTTGTCTCAGCCCTGCCAAAGGAACGGTTCGCATCGGCGATTTCCCGGTAACCAAGGAAACGCTTCATTCCATCCGTAAAACCGTGGGCATGGTATTTCAGGACCCGGACGACCAGCTGTTCATGCCCACCGTGAAAGACGATGTCGCCTTTGGCCCATTGAATCTCGGCCTGCCAGTCGCAGAAGTGGAAAAAAGAGTGCATGACGCCCTTTTAACCGTTGATGCCCTGAATCTCCTGGACAGAGAGCCCCACAAACTCTCGGGCGGTGAAAAAAGAGCGGTGGCCATTGCCACGGTTCTTGCCATGTCTCCGGATATTTTAGTTATGGATGAGCCCAGTGCCAGTCTTGATCCCGGCACCAGGCGCCAACTGATCGAGTTGCTTAAAACATTCCGCCATACCAAGATCATCGCCACCCATGATCTGGACCTGGCCCTTGATCTCTGCAGCCGGACGATCATCATCCACGATGGAAAAGTTCTGGCAGACGGGGCAACGACCAGCATTTTTCAAGATGATGAAATACTGGCCACGAGCAGTCTTGAAAAACCCCTTCGCATGCAGGGCTGCCCGATTTGTAATCCTCTAAGAACTCCATAAATTATCCAGATGCTTGGTTGTAGCGTTTCTCAACTATGGTCAATTCCATCTTGGGAAATCAAACCCTAATCATCTTGATTATTGAAAAATACTTTGATATCTTTCACGCTCACGGATGGGTGGATTGCATTTTATTCTCGGAATGAAGAGTTTGTCTGGAACTTTATGCAGGTTACAAGTGCCTAATTTATCCAAAAGCGCTCCCATAATAATGATAAAGATGATGTGAGTTTATGAAACCCCGGAGTAACATTTTCCGATCACTGATAGTAATACTGCTCATTTTGCAGGTAAGTGCAGCCCATGCGATGCCGGCAGGGGTGCATTTCAAGCTGTGCTTTGGCTTAGACGGTCACGTCGATATATCCCAAGATGATTGCATTGATAATCCAAGTCAACCCCAACGTTCGGATACAGTTCTAACCGTCGATGACCATCATAATGAATGCCTGGACGTTGCGCTGGGTTGTCTTTCATTCCTTGAAACCCCCTCATTTCAAGCAAAGAGACTTATCACCACTTCGTTTCCGGCAACAGGAAATTACACTTTTGCGTTTTCCCAGCGAGTTCAATTCTCAATTCGTACCTCCTCTTACCTGAATGGCGGGGTCTCAATGCCATCACCTCTTGCTTTCCTGCGGACCATTGTGCTTCTGATTTGATACTTCTCCGGTAGTTTCCTCCTGACCTTTGGGACATGTGTTTGCTCCATGTCTCCAGATTCAACAAAAAGACCTGTTCCATGTGCATCCCGGGGAGTTTCCCTACAGAGGCAAGCTTTGGGTGCAGCACACTTATTAACGGAGAAATACATAGATGAAGTACGCTATTTTCAGGGTATTCCTTGCCACGACACTTTTTTTTGTGGGATATGCCAACCCTCATATCAGTCTGGCCGGAACTTCAGATTTGAATTTAATTCCGCCGCAAATCGTTTTACGCGGACAAATACCAGCGGAATCGTCTCAATCAAAAGCGGTCGATTCGATTACCCTGGATTGGGCAATTGAAGCAACTCTTAACCAGCACCCGTCTCTTGCTGCGACATGGTATGAGATCAAAGCAAGACAGGGTGTGGCTCTTCAGGCTGAATTGTCACCAAATCCCGCATTTTTCGGCGAGATGGAAGAATTCGGCGGTTCAGGGGAGGTTTCCGGCACCGCCATTATGTCCAGCCGAATCGGTATCAGCCAGGAGTTTCTACTTGGCGGAAAAATCGCCAAGCGCAAGCGAAAAGCAGAGGCCTC